>NZ_AUNC01000002.1:0-124699 GCF_000714555.1 Thalassospira permensis NBRC 106175
TTCGAGTCCTGCTGCCGGAGCCAATTAAAAAGGGACCGAACAATTTGTTCGGTCCCTTTTTCTTTTGATATTGCTTTATCCGCCCCAAAACCGGACCTATCGACCATGAAAACAGCCAAAATCGAATTGAAACAAGTGAAACTTGGCACGCTTTCCGGTGCGACTGAGGGCTGGATGATTGTCTGCGAAGACGATGTCATTCATGGCCTTGTGCACCGGATAGATGGTGATCTGTTTACAATTTCCTCTACGACCGATGAACGTATCCAGGCATTTGGCTGGTGCCCGATGTTTGACAGCCTTGCCCATGTTCAAAATGATCTGGAAATAGCGCTGGCCATGCAAAGTGCCAGCGAAGTCGAGGAATGGATTGAACAGTCCGAGCGTTTCGATGACGAAAGTCATAATGGGCATCTGCATTAATTAAAGCCGATTAAATAAACTTGCCGATCAGCAGATGTTTGGATGGCATATGACGGTTGTGCGAAACCGTTATGTCCACAATGCTTTATTGATCCACAGCAAAACAATATACTCTTTGACGAAATATGATCTCGCATCTGCGAAAGCGGATTTTGACAGGTGGCCGGAACAAATATGATGGCCATTCAATTGCCACCGGCCGCGTCATCGCGTGCCCCATGGAAAAAGCGGGAATTCGGTCATGAGCACGATCAATCTGGACCATCTTTTCAAACCAAAATCGGTCGCAGTCATCGGCGCATCCAATCGGTCCCATTCCGTTGGACAGGTGATCATGCGCAATCTGCTGGCAGGCGGTTTTGACGGACCGATCATGCCGGTTAATCCGCACAGCCAGTCAATTGGTGGTGTTCTGGCCTACCCTGATGTTGAAAACCTGCCGGTTGTTCCCGAACTTGCCGTTATTTGCGTTCCTCCCAAAGCCGTTGTGCCAACCATGGAATGCCTTGCCGCCAAAGGCTGCATGGCAGCCATTGTGCTGACCGCGGGTCTTGGTGCCGAACAATATGACGATCACCGCAGCGTGAAACAGGCGATGCTTGAAATTGCCGCAAGCCACAAAATGCGCCTGCTGGGCCCAAACTGTCTTGGCCTGATGGTGCCGGGTATCGGACTCAATGCCAGTTTCAGTCATCAAAGCATCGGCAGTGGCAAAATCGCTTTTGTGTCGCAGTCGGGCGCGCTTTGCACCGCTGTTCTCGACTGGGCGGCGGCACGCGGCATCGGTTTTTCGCACTTTATATCGTTAGGCGAATGCGACGATGTCGATTTCGGCGACGTGATCGATTATCTGGGGTCGGATCCGAATACGCGTGCGATCATGCTTTATATCGAATCCATTCAGGAACGCCGCGGTTTCATTTCCGCAGCACGCGCCGCATCGCGCAATAAGCCGATCCTTTGCATCAAATCGGGCCGCTTTGCCGAGGGTGCAGCCGCAGCCGCATCGCATACCGGCGCGCTGGCCGGAGCCGATGACGTGTTTGATGCCGCCATCAAACGTGCGGGCGTTCTGCGCGTTTATACAGTTTCGGAAATGTTCTCCGCCGCAGAAACCTTGTCACGTATGCGCCCGTTCCGGGGCGACAAACTTGGCATTATCACAAATGGGGGCGGTATTGGCGTTTTGGCCGTTGATGCCCTGATTGAACGCCAAGGCCATCTTGCCAAGCTTGAAGATAGCACGATCGAGGCGCTTAACGGTGTCTTGCCATCGACCTGGTCACATGCAAACCCGATCGACATTATCGGCGATGCCCCGGGCGAACGATATGCAAAGTCGATTGATGCGGTCCTGAAAGATCCCAATATCGACAGCCTTCTGGTCATGCATGCCCCAACCGCTATCACCGATCCGGTGGAAGTTGCCCAAGGCGTGATTGATGCGATCAAGGACAGTCGCAAAAACATCCTGACCAACTGGGTTGGCGAGGCAACCGTCGCCAAGGCACGCAATCTGTTTTATGCCGCTGGGATCCCGACATATCGTACCCCGGAAAATGCCGTTGCCGCCTTCCAGCATATGGTGAATTACCGCAAATTGCAGGAAGTCCTGATGGAAACGCCGCCATCAGTTCCGCAGGATTTCACGCCGGAAACCGACAAGGCGCGCCAGATAATCCACACAGCCATTCATTCGGGGCGCGATATGTTGACCGAGCCAGAGGCAAAAGCCGTTCTGGAATGCTATGGCATCAATACGGTCAAAACCGTAGCCGCAGAATCGGTTGATGACGCCATCGAAACGGCGAATGCCATCGGTTATCCGGTCGCGCTCAAGATTCTCTCGGATGATATCAGCCACAAGTCCGACGTTGGCGGTGTGGTTCTGAATATCGACAGTGACGAAGAGCTTCGAGCTGCCGGCAACAAGATGCTGCGGACCGTCAAACAGAAATTCCCAAATGCGCGGGTACGAGGCTTTACCGTTCAGGAAATGATCAAACGTGCCGGTGCACGTGAATTGATCGTTGGCATGACCACCGATCCGATTTTTGGCCCGGTGATCCTGTTTGGTCATGGCGGGGTCGAAGTTGAAGTAGTCCGCGACCGGGCCATGGCGCTACCACCGCTGAATATGAAGCTGGCGCGCGAGCTTGTGGAAGGAACGCGTATCTATAATCTGCTGCGCGGTTATCGCGATGTGCCGCCGGTCAACCTCGAACAGCTTTACGTCACGCTGGTGCGGCTGTCACAGTTGGTTGTGCATCTTGGCGAGGTGCTTGAACTCGACATGAACCCGCTTCTGATTGATCAGACCGGGGTGATAGCACTGGACGCACGGATCAAGGTGACACCAAAAGTGGTTGGCGATGATCAACGTCTGGCAATTCACCCCTATCCGCGCCACCTGAAACAGGAACTGATCCTTGAAGACGGGACAAAATATCTTCTGCGTCCGATCAAGCCAGAAGACGAGCCGAAGCACTATGAATTCATGTCGAAACTGACACCGGAAGACATTCATTTCCGGTTCTTTGGCTCGGTCCGTGAATTGCCGCATTCGGAAATGGCCCGCCAGACACAACTTGATTACGATAGGGATATGGCATTCCTGGCCATCGTGCCAGAGGGGCCAGAAGCAGGCGATATCCATGGCATTGTTCAGGTCGTAATCGATCCGAACAACGAACATGCCGAATATGCGATTATGGTTCGCTCAGACATCAAAGGGCGCGGGCTTGGCCGCATATTAATGGAAAAGATGATCGAATTCTGCCGCCAGAAAGGGACAGAAACCTTTATCGGGCAGGTTCTGCCAGATAACCGCCGTATGCTGACGCTTTGCGAAAAACTGGGCTTCTCGCGCAAATATCTTGCCGATGAGGAAGTGTTTGAAGTCACCCTGCCCTTGCAACGCGACGTCGCCTGATATCGGGTTGATAAATCATGAAAAAAGCCCGGTCACATTGAATTGGCCGGGTTTTTATTTTGCCATCAGACGACATCCAAAAATTACGCGGTTTCAGGCGTCAGTTTGGCTTTGATGTGTGCCAATGCCTTTTCTGGGTCAATCCCCTTTTCGCGCAAGGCGTCGGCGGCCTCGCTTTCGATCTTGCGAAGTTCGCCCAAGGTTGTCTGAACGTCTTCAAGCTGCTGTTCCAGTTCGGAAATGCGACGACGCCCGACCAGCATCAGATGCGCCAGTTGATCTGTACCCGACCGTTTAGCGTCATAAAGATCAATATATTCCTTGATGTCTTCAAGCGAAAAACCAAGACGTTTGCCACGCAGCACCAGCATAAGGCGCGCGCGATCACGATAGTTATATACACGCGTCGCACCGGCCCGCTGGGGTGATAGCAGGCTTTTGGTTTCATAAAATCGAATGGCGCGCGGCGTGATGTCGAACTCTTCGGCAAGTTCGGTAATGCTATAAAGCTTGTCGTTCATGTTTTTTCTTGTTGAATGAATGTAATGGCGCAGCATCGCAACATTCGGACTTGCAAGTCAATATATTTACGCTTACGTCACTTCGCGGCAAGCCATCCCCAAGATTACGACAACGTCGCCAGATCACCTAATCCCCTGTGCCTGAATAATTTTCATCAACCTTGGAGCGGATATATGCCAAATCAACCGGCACATATTCTGGCCCGTTAACCAGCCTTTTGCCGGTTAATGCCCCCGGCCAGCTTTGGGGATCGGATTTCCAGACAGTGCCGTCTGGCATTGGCACTTCAAGTGCGTCGTCATATCCTTCGGCATGGTCTGAAACCAGTTCCAGATCACCGCATATACCTGCCTTGAATATCGGCCCCGTCGCCGGTCGTGGATTGCTTAGCACACCGGGCCAGGCATCAAATATCACGGGATAAGTCGCGTGATTGCACACATCACCGGAAAACCGTACACCGCGATCTTCATCCCGGCCAAGATCAAGTTCGTCAGTATGACCAAACAATGTCTGATCAAGAGGCATCAGGTTGACAGGCAAAGTCGCCGGATCGGCATAACCAATGGCGTTGCGCCGGTTTTGCCACATCATGGTTGCGCCCTTTTTCACGTATTTCTGACGCAGGAAGAAGCTGTTGTGGAAGCATTCAAAGGGCAGGCTTGGCTGCGCATGGCTTGCCTTGCCGAATTTGAAAACGGCACCACCGTTGTTTTCATCACCTTCCGGTCCAGGGCGGCTATCGAACCAACCGCGATTGCCGAAATAATACCAGTACCCGCCCGCCAGATCATCCTGCGAGAAAAGCTTGTGACAGTTATAGAACTGGTTATAGGCCACCCACCAACCCACGGCAGTTGCTTCGGGTTCAACCGGATTGTCACGCACGAAACTGAACCGGTTATCGATGATCCGGACATTGCGGTTAAAGCTGCCGATAGGCTTTTGCATATTGGCCGCGGATACATCCATTCGAATGGCGTTATAGCAATGGCGCACATCGTTGCCACGGATCACGATATCACCCGCAATGTCATCCGCCCCAAAGAATGCACCGTTCAGGTATCGATATGGTGCCTCCTTGCCCGGTGTGATTTCGCCGTCATGGATCATCGCCCAGTCAAGGTAACGCCAGATCACATCATCCTGAATCCAGTCGCAGTTTTCGATGGTAATGCGTGATGTATTTTCGCCCGTTGCATAGAAGGCATATGTCCCGCCCCGGATTTGAAGATTTTTGAATGTCAGATCGTTGCTGTCGCGAATATAGACCGCACTGGGCCATGCACGTTCAATCCGGATATTGTCGAGGCGAATATGTCGTTTCCCGATAATGCGAAACGCGGCATATCTGCCGCTGCCGGGATCGGTGGCGGAGATTTCAGGATTTGGCGGACGTCTGCCATCAAGGATCGCACCATATTCACCCCGAATGATAATCGGCTGATCTTCGAGGCCACTGGTCGGGATATCGACCGGCTCAGGCAGAAAGTAATTCCCCGGCATCAAACGGATCAGATCCCCGGGGGCACAATTGGCAACCGCATTATGAAGCGTTGCGGTTTCCCGCCAGGCAGAATCAACCCAATGACGCCCACCATCCGGGGTGACATAAACCATCCTGAGCATTTCGTGTTCCCCTTGTTGCCCCACTGTCCCGATAAGATTTTATTGCCGGGCTTGTGTTTTTTTTGACGTCACGCCATATCTGTCGCTGTTTCGTCGCTTGCTGGACCATCATGAACCAACCACTCAACCAAGCCGTAAAGGCAGCAGATCATCCTGATCGCAATCGGCCCCGTTCGAGCCTGATGCGAGGTGCTGCTTTTTGCCTGATCGCCTGCGCGCTTGTTCTGTTTGGTGGCGGGACATCAATCACCGCCAAACCGCTTTCCGATAGATCGACTTTCCCCTATCCGTTTAATACCGTCAATCACGATAGTGGCCCGGCACAGGCTGTCCTTCCGGTTGCAACAGATCGCGCCATAACAGGCAATCGTCAAAACCGGGACGATGTTCCAACTCATCAGCCAACATTCCCCGATAACGCGACAGTCCAAGCCTCTGTCGGGATTTACGCAACCGATACGCAGACGATACGCTGGTTTGTTGCAATCGCGGTCACGACACCGGACACAGAAACCCTTCCATTTTCTCCGCGTTCTCCGCCCTTTGCGGCCTGATTTCGGTTATTTGACATTGCGGCGCGATACGCGCTGTGTTCCCCAAAATCAGGTGACAGCATCGCCGGGCATCACAATTGCCCGGTCTAAAGGCTGTCCGGAGTTTGTTTTATGCGTACACCAAGATGGCGCGTGGTTGTCTATAGCCTTGTCCTTCTGACAGGTTTTCTGACAGCCCTGCCAAACCTTTTCACCCCGGCTCAGCTTGCAGACTGGCCCTCATTTTTACCAACACGCCAGGTTGCCCTTGGCCTTGATCTGCGCGGCGGATCGCACCTTGTGCTTGAAATCGATACTGCGGCAATGATCGCCGAACGCCTTGAAATCACACGCGATGATGTCACAACCGCCCTTCGCAAAGCCCATATCGACGTCAACAGCATTCAGATCAGTAATGATCAGGTGATTGTAAGCCTGTCTGATACCAAGGACCACGACGGTGCCCTTGATGCCCTGGAATACCTTGCCAATGCGCAGGTTGAAACACCACGACACGGATCAACGGCAGAATTTGTCATTACCGCGCCATCCGATAACAGCATCCATATCGCACTTAGCGAACAGGGCATTCGCAACCGGGTCGACGCCAGCGCCCAGCAAAGCCTTGAGATCATTCGAAGCCGCATTGACCAGATAGGCGTATCGGAACCAACGATCCAGCGGATTGGCAGTGATCGTGTTCTGGTTCAGTTGCCCGGCGTTCAGGACCCGTCACAGGTCCGAAAACTTCTGGGCAGCACCGCAAAGCTTGGCTTCTATATGCTCGCGGATCGCAGCAGGACCGATAAACGCGACAGCAGCGTACTAACTTTGCAGGACAAGGACGGGCAAAGCTATCACTTGCATCGTACTCCAGCCCTTTCGGGCGATCATCTGACAGATGCCCATGCCGGATTTGATCCGCAAAGCCATCAACCAGTTGTCAATTTCCGGTTTGATACGGCCGGTGCGGCAAAGTTCGCCGATATCACACGCGCCAATGTTGGAAAACCCTTTGCCATTGTTCTGGACAACGAAGTCCTTAGCGCACCAGTCATCCGGGAAGCGATAACCGGTGGCTCGGGCCAGATCAGCGGCAGCTTTACGGTTGGTGAAACGGTAACACTTTCTGCACTTCTTCGTGCCGGGTCCCTGCCTGCACCAATGACCGTGATCGAAGAACGAACCGTCGGCCCCGACCTTGGTGCAGATGCCATCGAGATGGGCCTTTATACCGGCCTGATCGGGTTGGGACTGGTCACCGGATTGATGTTTTTCCTGTATGGGCGATGGGGCATGATCGCCAATCTGGCACTTGGCCTTAACGTCATGCTGACATTCGGCGCACTGAGCCTGATGGGAGCAACACTGACCCTGCCCGGTATTGCCGGGATTGTTTTGGGGATCGGGCTTGCAGTTGATGCCAACGTTCTGATCAACGAACGTATCAGGGAAGAAACCAAAAGGGGCCTTTCGGCGTTCATGGCGCTCGATTCCGGGTTCAAGCGTGCTTATGCCACGATTGTTGATTCCAACATAACAACCCTTATCGCAACCGCCCTTTTGTTTGAGTTCGGGTCCGGCCCGGTGCGTGGCTTTGCCATCACCATGGGTCTTGGCATCGTGATTTCGATGTTTACCGCGGTTGCCGTGGTTCGGGTCATCATGACCGAAATCGTCTGGCGCACCCGTATGAAAAAGCTCGTCATTGAACCGCTTTGGCGTTTCATGCCCGAAAAAACCAGCATTTCTTTCATGCGGGCACGTTTTCTCGGCATCGGAATGTCGCTTTTGCTGTCTGCTATTTCAATCGGATTGTTCTTCAAACCCGGTCTTGATTACGGGGTTGATTTCAAGGGCGGCATTCAGGTTGAAGTTGCCAGTAGCAGTGCGAATGACGGTAACAGCCCGCTTGACCTTGGAGCCTTGCGACAGGAACTTTCGACATTGGGGCTTGGCGATGTCAGCCTTCAGGATATCGGCAAGGATGGCCATATCCTGATCCGGGTTGAACGTCAGCCGGGCGGCGAACAGGCACAGACAGCAGCCGTCGAGACAGTTAAGAAAGCCGTACAATCAATTGATCCGGCAGCAGATTTTGAACGCACAGAAGTCGTTGGTCCCAAAGTCAGCGGTGAATTGGCCCAATCTGGTGTCAGCGCTGTCATCTTCGCAAGCCTCGCGATGCTGTGCTATATCTGGTGGCGGTTTGAATGGCCATTTGCCGTTGGCGCGATTGTGACATTGATCCTTGATGTGACCAAGACCATCGGCTTTTTCGCGATTATGGGGCTCGACTTCAACCTGACGGCCATTGCAGCCCTGCTCACCCTGATCGGCTATTCGGTCAATGATAAGGTGGTGGTTTATGACCGGATGCGCGAAAACCTGAGGCTTTATCGAAAAATGCCGATGCGTGAAATCATCGACATGTCGATCAACCAGTCACTTGCCCGGTGCCTTTTCACATCTCTTACAACCCTTTTTGCGATGGTGCCAATGGCGATCTGGGGCGGGTCTGCCGTTGAAAGTTTTGCCGTTCCGATGGTGTTCGGCGTTGTGATTGCCACGACATCGTCGATCTATATCGCGGCACCAATCCTGCTGTTCCTCGACACATGGCGACAGAAACAACGCCAGAAGCATGCACGGCTGGCATCAGAAACCGACATTGATGACAATCCCCTGATAAAGGCATCCAGTTAACAAGACCATATGACTGTATCGAAACCGGCTTTCATCGCCGGTTTCGATAAATCCCAGAAAATCATACGTTTTAAAATATTTTATGAAATATCTTGTTTCAATGGATTGACCCGGCAAATCGGTCACCATAGGGTACGGCATCATTCCAGTTTCACAGGACAGAAAGATGTCGATTCCTTTCCGGTTTATCGTGACCGCGGGCTTTTCATTTGGGTTGCTGATCAGTGCCCAGCATGCTACACAGGCTCACTTCCAGAAGATGATACCGTCAACCAACGTGGTCACTCAGGAAACCGGTCGCGATATCGAGGTCGACCTGACCTTTACCCATCCAATGACCAATGGCCCGGCAATGGAAATGGCACGGCCGGTTCGGTTTGGCATTCAGACCGACGGCAATAAAACCGATCTTCGCGACAGTCTGGTGGCAAAGACGGTCGATGGCAAAGCAGCCTTCGACGCCACATTCCGCATTGATCGTCCCGGCGGATACGCGCTTTATGTCGAACCGATTCCCTATTTCGAACCCTCCGAGGGTAAATACATCGTCCAGTACACCAAAACGATCATTGATGCGTTTGGTGCCGGTGAAGAATGGGACCAGATGGTCGGCTTCCCGGTCGAGATAGAGCCCCTGACCCGCCCCTATGGCATCTGGACAGGTAATGTATTCAGCGCGATTGTCCGTCATAACGGCGAACCGGTACCGTTTGCCGAGGTCGAGGTTGAATATGCC
The DNA here is from genome assembly GCF_000714555.1 of Thalassospira permensis NBRC 106175. Taxonomy (NCBI): domain Bacteria; kingdom Pseudomonadati; phylum Pseudomonadota; class Alphaproteobacteria; order Rhodospirillales; family Thalassospiraceae; genus Thalassospira; species Thalassospira permensis. Next base: position 9,482 of record NZ_AUNC01000002.1, read on the forward strand.
AATGACGGTAGCATCACACTACCAAACGAAAGTTTTTCAACGCAGGTCATCAAAGCCGATGGCAATGGTGTTTTCAACTATGCCATGCCCCATGATGGTTGGTGGGCGTTTGCCGCCTTGGTCGAAGATGGCACGATGACGGCCCCAGGATCGGATGATCAGGTCCCAGTCGAACGCGGCGGTGTTATCTGGGTTAAAACCGACCCAATGGACTGACTTTCGAGCAACACGCGAAGCCTGTCATACTTATTTGTAAAAAATATGAAACCCGCTTGACTTCGCGACTGCGAAATCGCTACGATTTTCAGGTAGGATTTATGACCTGCCTGCCCCACCAGAACAAAATGCACACGTAAATTGATCCGTTTGCAGGCCAGTCCTGTAGACGTCAGGATTGCAAATGCACTTAACAGGGATTTGACCATGCACATCGTCGATGGAGCCCTATCGAGTGAAGTCGTTGTAGCCGGCGCCGTTTTTGCGGTTGCAGGTATCGGTTTCGGACTTCGCAAAATCGATATTGATGCGATGCCCCGCGTGGCGATGATGAGTGCGGTTTTCTTTATTGCCTCCCTGATCCATGTTCCTGTCGGGCCAAGCAGCGCACATCTTATCGTAAATGGCTTGGCAGGTTTGATGCTGGGCTGGGCTGTTTTCCCGGCAATATTCATCGGACTGTTATTGCAGGCGGTTTTCTTTGGTTTCGGCGGCATTACCGCTTTGGGTGTAAATACAATCAACATCGCCCTACCTGCGGTTTTGATGTGGTGGCTGGTTTCACCGTTTCTGGCACGTGCCGAAGGTAAATCGATCTTGCTGGCAGGTTTTGTCGCCGGGTCCGGTGCCATTGCCCTTTCAAGCATAATGGTTGGCCTGTCACTTGCAGCCAGCGGGCAGGAATTTGTTCCAACCGCAAAGCTTGTGGTCATGAGCCACATACCGGTCATGGTGGTTGAAGGTATCCTGACCGCAGCAGCCGTGCATCTTGTCAAAAAAGTCCGTCCGGTCATGTTGGCCCCCGTCGGCTCGCTTCGAAGTGCTGCCTGATCGATGCCGCGATTTCCCGTTTTATACGTATTTTCTGTTCTGATCGGCACGCTGTTCATATCCGTCAATGCCCAGGCACATAGCCTGCATGTTTTCGCGATGGGAAACGGCGACGTCATCGACGGCTATGCCTATTTCGGGGGCGGTGCCCGGCCACATGCTGCGGAAATCCAGCTTCTCGATGATACAGGTCGCGTTATTTTTGCCGGAAAGACCGATGGTCAGGGTGAATTCAAACTTCGCGTCAGCCACCAACAGGATTATGTCATCGAAGCCAATTCCGGTGATGGCCATATCGCCAGCTTCGAAATCAATGGTGATGAGCTTTCCAGTCAATTGCCCTCAGGAAATGAAGGTATCGATGTTCAGGTCAGCCAGATTGACACAGCATCCTCGTCTCAAAGCAAAAAAAAAGATCCCTCATCGACAATCATTGCCACGGATAGTTCCAACACAACGGTCACCCTTTCGCGGGACGAGTTGGACAACCTGATTGATGCGGCTGTATCCCGTCATGTTCGGCCCTTGCGCGAACAGCTGGTTGCCTATGAGGACAAAGTCCGATTCTCCGATCTTCTGGGTGGGATTGGTGTCATCGTCGGAATATTCGGGGCCTTTGCATGGTTCAGGGCCGGAAAATCAAGGCCCGATCAGCAGAATGAAAAACCATGATCGGCGCGACAAATGTCCTTGTACCGTCACGATCCAATTCAGTTCTGTCACGGATTGATCCACGCTGTCGTTTGCTGGCAGCTCTCGCACTGATCGTAACAGCCGTCAGTTTTTCAAGCTGGCAACCATTAGCAATGCTGGTTCTGGTCGCTGCGATCATTACCGGCTTTGCCAAACCCGACTGGTCCAGAACACTTAAAATGGTTTTGACCATGGATGGCTTCATCCTTGTGATGCTGACCATGTTGCCCTTTACCGTGCCCGGTGATGTGATATTCACCCTTTGGGGTTTTGACGCCAGCTATCAGGGCCTCTTTCAGGCCGTGCTGATCGCGCTTAAGGCAAATGCTGCGATCCTTGTTCTGATTGCACTGGTGGGCGGAATGGATGCAATCCTTCTGGGGCGGGGTTTGCAGGGGATATACGTTCCGGCAAAGCTGGTGACGCTTTTCATGTTTACCATTCGCTATATCGATCTTTTGCGGCGGGAATATCTGCGCCTGCATGTTGCCATGCGGGCACGCGCCTTTGTCGCGCGTAACAATCGTCATAGCTGGCGCAGTTTTGGATATTTACTTGGGATGCTGCTGGTGCGCAGCCATGATCGTTCAGAACGCATTCTTTGGGCGATGAAATGTCGTGCCTATCACGGTCATATGCATTTCGGCTCCCTGCCCCGGTTCAGTCCTCAGGATTATCTGTTTGCCAGTGCCCTCATCCTTTTCACCGCTGCCCTGATCGGGTTGGAGGTCGCATGTCCGCCGCTGATCTGATCACAGTCAAAAACCTGCATTTCACCTTCCCCACCGGGCGCAAGGTCTTGAATGGTGTGGACCTGTACCTGCGGACCGGTGAAAGATTGGCCCTGATGGGGGCGAATGGCGCTGGAAAAAGCAGCCTGTTGCATTGTCTGATGGGTTTAGTCACAGCAGAGAATGGCGAGATAGCCATTCTTGGGTCAAGATGCGAAACAGAATCAGAATTTCGCGCCGTTCGCGGCCGGGTTGGGTTGCTGTTTCAAGATTCCGATGATCAGCTTTTCTGCCCGACCGTTCTTGAAGACGTGATGTTTGGCCCGCTTAACCTTGGTCAATCGCGCTATGATGCGCGAAAAATAGCTATGCAAACGCTAGCTGATCTCGGACTGGGCGGATTTGAAACCCGGATCACTTATCAGCTTTCCGGTGGTGAAAAGCGACTGGTTGCACTTGCAACAGTTCTGGCGATGTCGCCCGAAATCCTTCTGCTTGACGAGCCAACCAACGGGCTTGATGCCGATGTCGAGCAACGTCTGATCGCAATTTTGCGCTCTTTACCACAGGCGATGGTGATCATTTCCCATGATCATCTATTTCTTGATCATGTCGCAACACGTTCCGTTCGCCTTCAGGATGGCGTTATATCCAAAGCCTGACTTGCTGGCATTTGCGAGCTCGCCTATGCTTCAGCAATCTTAAAAGAACGGGAAACGCCCCATGAAACCTGAATCCATTCTTGTGTTCTGGTTCAAGGAACTTGAGCCTAAACAATGGTTTGAAAAAGACACTGCAATTGACCGTCATATCGCGGAACGATTTGCTGATTTTCATGCCGCCGCGGCAGCCGGGGAATTGTATGGCTGGCGCAAAACCGCACATGGCCGACTGGCTGAAATCATTATTCTGGATCAATTTTCTCGCAACATCTATCGCGACAAACCGGAATCCTTTGCCTCCGACCCTATGGCACTCGCTCTGGCACAGGAAGCCATTGCACATGGCTTTGATACCAAACTGACCAAGCCCGCCGAAAAATCCTTCCTGTATATGCCCTACATGCATTCGGAATCAGAAGCCATTCACGAAATCGCACTGGATTTGTTTAACCAGCCGGGCCTTGAAAACAATCATGGCTACGAAATCAAACACAAACGGATCATTGATCGTTTCGGTCGCTATCCGCACCGTAATGACATTCTGGGGCGGACATCAACGCCAGATGAAATTGCGTTCCTGAAAGAACCAAACTCTTCATTCTGAAAATAACAAAAGGGGATGGCTCGTCTCACCATCCCGTGATTTGATTTCGCAGTCACTCATAACTGCGATTTTTAACCGATCTTGCGGTCACGTTTTTCCCACCAGCCATCAACCAGTGCTTCGGCTTCGTCCATGTAGTCGGCCTTGCCTGCAAGGAACGCCCCCATTGCCGCACTGCCTTTGATGCGCGCAATCGCGGCACTGTCTTCGACCTCGCCGCGCCATACGGCCATAAAATGCTGCAAGGTCACCGGGCTGTTGTCTTCATCGTCCTTTTCAGTCCGCGCCAGAAGTGCCGGCCAGCGAACGTCGCTAAGCTCGCCATTGTCAAGCATACGAAGATCGACATGCTTGAACGGTGTGCGTTCCGCCTCACCGCCGCCGCCCTTGATGACGCCAATACGCGGTAATTCCAGAAGCTTTCCCGTTTCCCGGTGAACATCAAGAAACGCCGGATGGAATACGCCAAGAAACGCCGCACGCGCCTGCAACGGATTAAGCAGACGCAGCAGGGTATTGACCGGACTGCGCAACCCCAATAAAGGCCGCAGACCAATCAGCTCCTGCAATTTCGGATGGATGTGGCGCAGCGGCAAATAGGCAAAGCCCTTCGACGCAATATCGGAACGTGCTTCGTCGGCCGACATCGCCAAGGGCAATTTTAGCGTCTTGACCGCAACCTCGGTGCTCACACCGTTGGTCAGGTGCGAATTATAGCCATGCATCAGAACCGGAATACCATTCCGCGACAGCAACATCGCCGACAGCACGAACCACGGCAAACCGCGCGAACGCCCTGCCGCATAGGATGGCCAATCCAGCATCGGATGACATTTTTCCGGAATCAGGCTTTCATCGTCCAGCTCAAGCCGCGCGGCCTTGCGAACGGCTTCGATCATGCCTGCCAGTTCTTCGGGCGTTTCGGCACGATAACGCAGCATCAAAAGAAACGCGCCCAGTTGGATCGGTTCCACCTCGTCACGCAGGATCATTGAAAAGGCTTCAAATGCCTCTTCGCGCGTCAGGCTGCGTGAACGCCCCGGTCCACGGAAGAAAGTCCGCAGATATCCGGAAAACGGATGAGCTTCCGGCAGATGGTTGTCATCTTCAAGCTGCTCAAGATGGTCGTCGGTCATACGATCGCACCACTTCTGTTATCAGTTATGTTCGCGTGTAAATATCCACTCGTTATCATTCGACTGATCTTTTTGATAGCGATAACCGTCCATATCGAACGATTTAAGGTCCTCGGGCTTTTCCAGACGATTGTCGATCATGTAACGCGCCATCATGCCACGTGCACGTTTGGCCGAGAAACCAATGACCTTGCCAACACCGGCTTTGACTTCCTTGAAGACCGGCGTGATCACCGGACCGTCAAGCACATCTTCTTTCACCGACTTGAAGTATTCATGCGATGCCAGATTGATCAGGCTGCGGTTCTTGTGATCAGCGGTAATAGTATTGATCTGTCTGGCAATCTTATCACCCCAGAATGCATAAAGATCCTTGCCACGTGGGTTCGAAAGTCGGGTTCCCATTTCAAGACGATAGGGCTGCATCAAATCACGCGGTTTCAAAAGACCATAAAGGCCCGAAAGCATCCGGAAATGGTTTTCGGCCCAGTCGATATCTTTTTGATCCATCGTGTCGGTATCAAGACCGACATAGGTATCACCACGGAACGCGTAAATTGCCGGCTTGGCGTTTGTACGATCAAAAGGCCGTGAAAAATGGGCAAAGCGCTGATAATTCAGATCAGCAAGATTTTCACTGATCCCCATCAGCTTCATCAAATCGCTGCGGCTTTTTTTACGCGCGACTTCAATAAGTTCTTCAGTATCGTCGAGAAATTGCGGTTCTGAAACGGCCATTTCAGGTGCATCCGTTTCGAAATCAAGTTTCTTTGCCGGAGAAACGACAGCAAGCATTAAAACGCCTCTTCTCTTTCATCTCTGATCATTTTGTCGTAACAAGCCACAAGGCATGGAGAAAGTCTAGGGCCCAAGCCCATGTACACGTGAAGATACGCCTGCACATCGGTTTGGACCCTTTGCATTCCCCATAGATTTCTAATCTTGCAGAAAATCCGCAGGGTGCAACCCACCTGTGGAAGAAAGGACGAGTTATGAGTGAACAAGTTCGCGCGTCGCACATTCTTCTGATGTATGCTGGTTCGGCACGCTCCAGTGCAACCCGCACCAAAGAAGAAGCGCTTACCGAAATCAACGCGCTCAAAGACCAGATCGCCAATGGTGCTGACTTCGGTGAAGTCGCCAAAGCAAACTCTGACTGTCCGTCCGGTCAGCAGGGTGGCGACCTTGGCTTCTTTGGACGTGGCATGATGGTTCCGGAATTCGATGCCGCTGCTTTCAACATGGAAGTCGGCACCACATCCGACGTGGTGGAAACCGATTTCGGTTACCACCTGCTGCAGCGCACCGCCTGATTGGCGCTCGCCAAAACACCAAAGGGCTCGCAACATCTTGCGGGCCCTTCTTGATTTAGCACTTCGGAAATCTCATCCATCAAAAATCGACCAGTGGCGCATCAAGCTCGTATTCGCCCTTGTGATCCTCGATCTCCAGCACCCAGACATCGCGATCAAATTTCACCTGTTTGCGCCAGTATTCGTCGCAGGCGAACTCGGTCTCGCGTCCACCATCCGCGCCACCGGCCACCTGCATCCAGCCCATATCGCCATCAAGTGTAGTCACCCGCGAAAAGACATAGCATCCGGCCGCAAAACGATTGAGCTTCAGCAGCACCGCACCGGCATCTTCATTGCCCATGTGCACCACCATCGCCGTAATCAGCTTTGATTGGCAGATCGCAATCTGCCCGCGAACCCAGATGCCAGCCTTAAGCCGAGGCTGCATTACTGCCCCCCCCGCTTTGCCGTCACATTTTCAGGCATTTGCAGGATCAGATTGGCATTTGGACAGATGCTTTCCCAGATTTCCCATTCCGATGGCTTTGCCGCCCCAAAATAATCTCCATTTTTACCCAGCATATCGAAAATAATCTGAAAATGAAGATGCGGAATCCAGTCGCCATTAATCGGGAAATCGCCAAAAGCACACAACAGATGGTCTTTTTCCACGGGCTGTCCGATATAAAGACCCTCAAGCGATTCACGGCTGAGGTGACCATACAATGTATAGAAAGTCACATCCGGTTCCGGATTGTGTTCAAGGATGATGGTCGGCCCATAATCAAGATGCAGATTGTTATCGGCAAAGCTGTGGACGACGCCATCAAGTGGCACATAAACGGGCGTACCCGCCGGGGCGAAAAGATCAATGCCAAGATGCTGGCTGCGCGCCTCGCCATCATTTTTGAATTGATCGGATTGATAACATATCCGGTCTTCGCGATAACGACCGACACCTACCGGCGCGTTGGCATCCGCCATCTGCTGCCACATGATTTCGGTCTGGCGCGCCGGATCGCTGGTACCACCAATCACCACATCGTCATTGCTTGAAAAGTCATAAACGATTTTAGCACAGCTTTTCAGATCGCAATCCAAGACCGACGCGAAATCAACCTGATGATCAATGATCCATTGGCGAAGTCGCGGTGCATCCGCCACCGGTTCCTGCCCCTTTGCGTAACGATCAAGATAAGACTGAAGACGTGCAGACGCGTCATCAAGAATGGCTGTGGTCACAATGGTGGCTCCGGCAAAGAAAAAGGCAGGATGAAAACACCCTGCCTTTGCCTACATGATATTTTGTCATAAGGGCAAGTCCCAAGACTTACCAGTTGGTGACTTCGTACTCGCACGCGACATCGTCATCATCGGTATCGGTCAGTGCCACCGTCAGGCGACGCATCTGCGGATTAAAGCGTTTAACGAAATTCAAAAGCACCAGCGCTTCTTCGGAAAGATCCCCGGCATCTTCATCGTCTTCATCAAGTTCGCACAGCTCTACCAATTCAAGGAACAGAGCCGCAAGCGCACGTTTGACGTCTTCGCCGCCTTTAAGACCACCGGTCAATTCACCAAGCGGGCCCAGATCAACATCAAGCTTGCGAAGCGTCTTGCTCATCTGGTCGATGGCATCTTCGTCCAGAACCATCTCGGCCGCGATCATGTGCGTGCCGACTTCATTGATGTTCAGGAAACCGATAAATTCGAACAGATCGTCCTTGTTACGGCCTTCGGCCAGAAGCTGTTCGGTGTGCGCTTCGAATTCTTCGAAGTCGATGTCTTCGCCAAGATCGTTTTCGAGGTCGCTCATGTCGCTCTCCAGTGAAAATTTGCGCCGCTCATACTCTGTATCGGTGAAAAACACAACCCGCACCGGGTCAATAGGGATCAGACATGCATGGATCACAGATCGGAATGAATACAGGAAACATTAAACCCAATTGCGAAGAAACATGTATCCTCAGTAGGATGAAGTTACAGGCCGCCGTGTTTTACGGTCGAAACGAATTTAAAGACGGATCACATTATGCCCGAATTTACGTTACTCGACATTGCCGCTGTTAGTTGGGCATTTCTCTGGTGGGTGGGCTATACCATCTTTGCCGATGCGAGTTCGCGACGGCGTAATTCGATTTCGGCACATATGGCGCGCAATCGGCATCGCTGGATGGAACAGATGCTTCAACGTAATCTGCGCATGGTTGACACCTCCATCGCGGGCAACCTGATCACCGGCATCAGTTTCTTTTCATCGACTACCATTCTGGTCCTGATTGGTTTGATCGCACTTCTTGGCTACACCGAAAAAGCAATCCAAACGGTATCCGCCCTGCCCTTTGCCGTCGAAACAACGGCAGCAGTCTGGGAATGCAAGGTCGTGCTGCTGATTCTGATCTTTATCTATGCGTTCTTCAAGTTCACATGGGCATTCCGTCTGTCGAACTATTGTTCGATCCTGATCGGTGCTGCCCCGGACCCAAGCGCACCGGATGCAGCCAGGGCAGCTGCCCGGGCATCACGCATGAGCATGATGTCAGCGCACAATTTCAATCGCGGCATTCGCGCCTATTTCTTCGCGCTGTCAGCACTTGCGTGGTTCTATCATCCGGTCGCGTTCATCATCGGCGCCGCATGGGTTACGCTGGTTTTATACAATCGGGAATTTCGGTCCCACGCACTTGATATTCTTGCCGGGCATCACTGACACGAAAAAGGCCGCATCAAGTGGCCTTTTGCAGTTTTCAAGCCGGTTGATGACGGCGGCGCAACGCGTATCCGGCAAGCACCAACATCACCAACCCAACCGGCAAGGCCGCCGAATACAGCAAGGTTGACCATCCCGCCCCAGCATATATCGAGCCAGCTGACAATGATGCAATGGCAACAGTACCAAACACCACAAATTCATTGATCGCCTGTACGCGGGCCTGCTCCGCCGGACGATAGTTTTCGGTCAGGAAGGTGGTCGCGCCAACGAACATAAAATTCCATCCAACCCCAAGCAGCACAAGAGACGGCCAGAAATTGTCGATCAAATCCTCCCCGGCCAAACCGAATGCGAGACAGATCAGATTCAGCACCGCCCCCACCTGAATGATGCCAAGGGCACCAAACCGGCGGATCAGGTTGCCGGTAAAGAAACCTGGCGCATACATACCCACCACATGCCACTGAATGATGAAGGCGGCATCGCCGAACTCGTAATTGCAATCAAGGATCGCAAGTGGTGTTGCTGTCATGACAAAGCTCATGACCGCATAGCCAAGTGCCCCGGCAATCATTGCAACGATCACGGCAGGTTGCCCTATCACCACTCTGAGCGGACGCGCCGGTTCATCATGCTTGGTGCCGCGCATATCAGGAAGGCGCAACTGGCTGATCGCCAGAACCAGCAGAAATTGAATCCCGATCAGTGCCAGGAAAGTTCCGAGAAATGGCACCGTATCAAACCAGTTGCGTGCAAAACTTGCCAGGTTTGGTCCGACGAAGGCAGCAGCAAGCCCGCCCAGCATGGTCAGTGAAATCGCACGAGAACGGAATTCCGGCGGCGCAGCCTCGGCTGCGGCGAAACGATATTGCATGGCGATGGCATTGGCAGACCCGATGCAGGCGCAAGCTACACACAGCAACCAGAAATTCCCCCAATAGACCGTCCCCATGCCTGCCACGGCACCGACCATGCCGATACCAGATCCGATCCAGAACCCGACACGGCGACCGAACCTGCTCATCATCAATGCCGACGGAGCGGTCGTCGCCATCATTGCAATCATGGTGAATGCAACCGGTAACGTAGAAAGTGATTTATCTGGCGCCAGCGAATAACCGATTACGGCTGCAACCGTAAACAGCAGTGACATCGCGCTCGCCGACAGGGCAACACATAAACTTAAAAACAGAACATTTCGGCGCACTTCGGGACTGGACATACGGGGCGTACTTTCATCAGGCTCTGGCGTGGTGGCGCCGTTTCAATCTGGTGTTTTTGCAAACTACAAGAACAAGGAACTGCTGTAAAATATTAACCGGGTTACGGCTTGCCCTGCTCTCTTTTGATGCTATATTGGCTTTTCAATTAACGGGATAGCATCAATGCACGGCATGGCCGACGATAAATTGATGGAATGCACAATCACCGCATGTCTTTCGGGCAACGCGGCTTTTTGTGTTGTTTCCCCGGTCGCTTTTTTCAAAGAGCGAACTTGACCTCATCCTGAAATTCCTTTTCTTGTGCCTAAAGCCCGCGTAAATATGCGGGTTTGAAAAATGCGCACATGACATTTATGCCCGCAGATAAAGCAGAGTTGAGCCAGACATGATTGCCCTGACCCTTCCGGACGGCGCCGTACGCGAATTTGACGGTCCTGTATCGGGTTTCGATGTTGCCAAAAGCATCAGTCCCTCGCTGGCAAAGAAATCCTTTGCCATCATCGTTAACGGCGAATTGCGCGACCTGTCGCGCGAAATCGATACTGATGCCGCCATCGAAATCGTGACCAAGGGGCACAAGGAAGTTCTGCCGCTGATCCGGCATGACTGCGCCCATGTCATGGCCGAAGCGGTTCAGGAACTCTATCCGGACACGCAGGTCACGATCGGCCCGTCCATCGAAAACGGTTTCTACTATGACTTTGCCCGCAAGACGCCCTTTACGCCGGACGATCTGATCAAGATCGAAAAGCAGATGCACAAGATCGTCGAGCGGAACGAGAAAATCGAACGCGAAGTATGGGATCGTAACGAAGCGATCAAATTCTTCCTCGACAAGGGCGAAAACTATAAAGCCGAGATCATCCGCGATCTTCCGGAAACCGAAACCATCACCTGCTATCGCCAGGGCAATTTCATTGACCTGTGCCGTGGCCCGCATGCCCCGTCGACCGGCAAGATCGGCAAAGCCTTCAAACTGATGAAGGTTGCCGGTGCCTATTGGCGTGGCAACTCGGATAACGAGATGCTGCAACGTATCTATGGTACCTGCTGGGAAACGCAGGAAGACCTCGATGCCTACCTGCACATGCTTGAGGAAGCCGAAAAGCGTGATCATCGCCGCCTTGGCCGCGAAATGGACCTCTTCCACATGCAGGAAGAAGCACAGGGTTCGGTTTTCTGGCACGACAAGGGCCTGAAGCTGTATCGCAAGGTAGAAACATATATCCGTGAACGTCTTGATGCCGAAGGTTATCAGGAAGTGCGCACACCGCAGCTTGTTGACCGTATCCTTTGGGAAAAATCCGGCCACTGGGAAAAGTTCCGCGAGAACATGTTCACCACAACCCCGGATGAAGACGACCCGGAAAAGGTTCTGGCTCTCAAGCCGATGAACTGCCCGTGCCACGTGCAGATTTTCCGTATGGGCAGCAAATCCTATCGTGATCTTCCGCTGCGTATGGCTGAATTTGGCTGCTGCCACCGTAATGAACCGTCCGGCGGCCTGCATGGCATCATGCGTGTGCGTCAGTTCATTCAGGATGACGCGCATATCTTCTGCACAGAAGACCAGATTGTCTCGGAAACCAAGATTTTCTGTGACCTTCTGAAATCGGTTTACAAGGATTTCGGCTTTACCGACATCCTCGTCAAATTCTCGGACCGTCCGGAAGTCCGTGCCGGTTCTGATGAAATCTGGGACAAGGCAGAAGCCGCCCTTCGCGAAGCCGCCGAAGAAGCTGGTCTGACGCTTGAAATTAACCCGGGCGAAGGCGCGTTCTATGGGCCGAAGCTTGAGTTTGTTCTGCGTGATGCGATTGGTCGTGACTGGCAGTGTGGCACGCTTCAGGCCGACTTCGTACTACCTGAACGCCTTGACGCGTCCTATATGGGCGAAGATGGTGAAAAGCATCGTCCGGTCATGCTGCATCGCGCGATCCTTGGCTCGCTCGAACGCTTCATTGGCATTCTGATCGAAAACTATGCCGGCCGCCTGCCGCTTTGGCTGTCACCTGTTCATGCCGTGATCTGCTCGATCACCAACGAAGCCGATAGCTACGCAGAGGACGTCAAAAAAGCACTTCGGGCCAAAGGTTTGAATGTTGAGCTTGATCTTCGAAATGAGAAGATCAGCTACAAGGTTCGCGAACACAGCCACGCGAAAATCCCGCTGATCCTTGCTCTTGGCAAACGCGAAGCAGAGGAAAAAACAGCTTCGGTCCGTCGCCTCGGTTTTCAGCATCAGAGAACCATGGGGATTGATGAGCTGGCCGAAAACATGGCGACCGAAATCCGTGATCGCGTAATCGAAGCCGATTTCTGATCGCCTGCCCACTTCAAGGCAAAACCACAAAGGCCCGCATGTTTTATTGCGGGCCTTCGCATTTTGCGTATTTCAGAACGGCACAGCAAAACCAAAGGTTTCAACACTCGTTTGGCAATCGCCACCTAATTCAGAGCTTTGGAATATATTTCTTTCACCAACTCGTGACTGCACTTAACGCAAAGTTGTGCTAAATCCGAAACTGATCCCAAGCCCCCAACGTATCTGGTGCATATGTTTTTTAAGGAAAAGGTAGCGACAATGAATTCCAAAGGTAAAACCCGTTATTTTATTGCATCGCTGGCAATGACGCTTGCATTGGGTACTGTATCCTCCGCAGCTTTGGCGATGGGCAGCGGCAGCAGTTGGGGCAGCGACACACCCGATCTGTCCGAAGTCGTCGAAATGATTGATGCTGGCAAATACGACACGGCTATCGCAAGCCTTGAAGGCATGCTCGAAGATGATCCGAAAAATGCCGATATCCTTAACTATCTTGCTTATAGTCAGCGGAAATCAGGCGATCTTGAAAGTGCGTCCCAAAACTACGAACGCGCATTGATGATTGATCCGGAACACAAGGGTGCTTTGGAATATCAGGGCGAACTGTTCCTTCAGACCGGAAAGCCCGACATGGCGCGTGAAAACCTTGCGCGACTGGAGAAAGTCTGCGGTATGGATTGCGACGAATACAAAGAGCTGTCAGCAAAAATTCCGCAATAGATTTGCACCGCAAAAAAACCTTCCGAAACTATTCGTTAGGATAGCTTTGCAACACACACATTTGTCGCCATGTATTACCCCTCTTGTGGGTAATACATGGAACTGGACTTGGTCATGCCTGACGCTGTGCTGCGGAAAAGTTATACTGTTGTTGTCGTGCGCAGCACAGGACAGCAAATGGACCTGGAAACGCTTTCGGATTATCAAAGCGCGATCAATTCTGCGAAAAACGCATTGACCAACAATAACAATTCCGAAGTTCGCGTTGTCGAAAACAAATATGACGACGCCACAAAACGCGACAAAAAACAGGTTGTGAAAATCCTGACCCGTCAGGAAAGTGGCGCAGGAAATGGCGGCGCGGCAAAATCACGCGCAAAGGATTCCGGCGTCAGCCACGAAGTAGCCAACCAGTTTAGCAAGGGGATCGTCAACATCGTTCTGGCGATTACCGTTCTGGTGCTTCTTGCCGGGATTGTCATCCCATTGATGAACCGCTGATAGTGCATAACACCGCTAATCGTATCGAAACGACGATATCCCGCGAAACGCTGAGATAAATCGATCATCTGTTTTCTCTGACTGCTTGACAGTGTGCCGCCCGGTTGCAAAATTGGTGAAGTCCATGCAATGGACCTTCGGGGGCTCAAAGGGAAATCAGGTGCCAATTGATCAATAAAAGCGCCAAATCCGTCATATCGTCGCGCTGGAAATACGGCTGCCTGACGATTGCACTGTTCGTCCCCCTGCTCTCCGGATGCTCTTCTGACGATATGATGTCGCTGTTTGGCAACAAAACTGGGTCCAAACAAATCAAAATCAGCGATACGGACAGCCAATCGCAAACGGCAATAGCATCTGGCATCGATAGTGCTGCCTGCGGTCTTTTCTTTGATAATGCATCTGCCGGGACAGTTTCGAACCAAGCCCTGAATGACAATGCAGCAGAACCGATATCGCTGCAGGGCAATCCGGCCGATGACCTGCGTCATGCCATGGCACTTGATCTTGCCAACGAACATGCAAAGGCGCGGCGCCTTTATCTCTGGTTGACCGCAGCCGATCCGAATGCCTCAATCTCGATCAATTGCGGTAACGGCATTATGCTAAGCGGTACGATCACAAGCCTTGCACAAAAGCGCATTAAGGCGATGGATATCAGCAATCCGGATCTTGCCCGCTCGCGCGAAATTGATGCGGTGGTTGCTTCGGCAATCGTTGCGCCCGGCCCGGAACTTCCCGATCCGCCGACGGTGCAAAGAAATCGCGACTTTTACAAAAACACTGTCGCGCTCGACATTCCGCCCGAGGATTCAACGGCTGCGCGTCCCGCAATGGAAATGGATGTTAGCAGCAATACAGCACGCCTGACCTCTGTTGACCGACCAGCAAGGAAAATTGCTGCACCGTCTGTTGTCCCCCAAACAGAGCAACTAACCGCGGCAACGACACCACCTACGATAAAAGGCGATGCGGTTACGCCAAGGGCGTCAAACAAAGCTCTGATTTCAACAACGCGTCCCATTGAAAGCGGCACGCTGGAACTGGAAGATGAAACATCTGCATCACAAAGCACCTTGATCGAAGTTCCAATGGTGGATGCGTCAAACAAAGCCCAAGCTGAAGAGAGCACTGCGGAAATTCGAACCGAGCCAGCAAAGATTGCTGAGGCCCCTGCACCTTCGATCCGTGAACCGGAACCCAAGCCAGAAGCGTCTCAACCGGTTCAAACAAGCAGTTCTTCTTATTACGCGGTGCAATTGGCGGCCTATCGTTCGCGTGAAATGGCTGAATCCCGTTGGTTGAAATTTGAAACCATGGGTAACGGCATCCTTCGTGGCGCAAGCCACGAGGTCCAAAGCATTGCGATTGAAGGTCAAGGTCTGTTTTTCCGTCTGATGACCGGAAAGTACTCCAGCCAGTCCGAAGCACAATCAGCGTGTGGCGGCCTGAAACGCGCCGGAATTGACTGTCTGATCCGTCACATAAAACCCTGAAATCACATCTTCGGAAAAAGCTTCAGGGTTTTGATTTATCGTCGGGTGGCATACTCGCCCCGGATGCTTTACCTGCCCAGTGACCGAATGACCGGTGTCGATGAAGCGCTTCCGGCCTTGTCTTATGGCCATGCCTGCGAAGAAACCCCGGCAGGCGCTTCAGAACCGCCTCGATTCTGGTGTTGTGCCGGTAATATCGCCAACGCAAATACTGGATGAAACGCCTTGTGCGTTTTGACCCGGCCGCCAGCATCGGGATGCCAATCGCAATAAAAACCATCCCGAAAAATGGGGGCGGCAGAGGCAGGAATACGAACCCGATGAACAGGTTGATTACACCGCCACCAATCAGCAAGGATGATTTCAAATGTCTTGCGCGTCGCAAATCAGCGGCTTCCAGCGATAATGACATGCAGGATTCTTATTATCGCGTCCCGCACGGCCCTTACCAAAAGAATGTTCGAAGACAATTTACCGTGAAGGCAATTGCCAAAGCATCAATCTGGGTTAAATTGCAACTCAGTCCATTAACTCAAGGCAGGTTCTGACATGTTCTCTTCGATCGCCCCAGAAAAAGTCTCTATCCCGTCTGCCGAAACCGCCCTGCCCGGTCGCGCCGAGAAATTGCAAGTCGCAGATCGCCATGTGGTTACAGGCAACCCGATGACAGGTCCGTTCCCAGACAACCTTGAAACGGTTGTATTTGGCATGGGTTGTTTCTGGGGGGCGGAGCGTCTTTTCTGGAAACAGGACGGCGTCTATACCACAGCCGCAGGTTATGCAGGTGGTTACACCGAAAACCCGACCTATCGGGAGGTCTGCAGCGGTATGACCGGCCATGCGGAAGTTGTTCAGGTGGTCTATGACCCGGCTGTGATTTCATATCAGACGCTGCTGCGTCTGTTCTGGGAAAACCATGATCCGACCCAGGGCATGCGCCAAGGCAATGACATCGGCACACAGTACCGGTCGGTAATCTATACCCTGAACAACACACAGAAAGAAGCCGCCGAGACGTCAAGAAAACAATATCTTGATGCGCTCAAATCCGCCGGGCGGAATGCCATCACAACCGAAATCAAAGACGCCCCGCCATTCTTCTATGCAGAAGACTTCCATCAGCAGTATCTGCACAAGAACCCGGATGGTTACTGCGGCCTTGGCGGAACCGGCATTTCGTGCCCGGGAATGTAAAACGCAATACAAGGTTTAAAGATCAGCCTGCATGAACATCAATGCGGGCTGATCATCTTACACCGGTTTGCCGCCATATTCACGGCTAAGATCTGCACAAACCCGCCGGACTTTCAATCCGAACTGTTCAATCCGTTCGTTCGGTATGCGGGCAGCGGGGCCCGACAGGGATAGTGCCGCAATCGGCAGTCCTGTCTCATCACGTACAACGCCTGCTACACAGCGCAAGCCAATGGCATGTTCTTCATCGTCAAGTGCGTATCCACGCTGCCTTGACCGGTTCAGATCACTTTTCAGCGTATCGGCACTGATCAGTGTACGTTCGGTGATTTTTGGCAGACCATGCTGCGTGATTACCGCATTCACCTCTTCATCAGGCAGAAATGCAAGCAGCGCCTTCCCCACACCCGAGCAATGCATCAACGCCCGGCGGCCTGGCGTTACCAATGCCCGCATCATCTTGCGACATTCCACCTGCGACAGGAAAATAACTTCGCCGCCATCAGCCACAGCCAGATTGACCGTTTCGCCACTGTCTTCCATCAAGGCGCGCATATAGGGGCGCGCGATCTGGCTAAGATTACGGTTTTTCGTAAAGGCATTACCCACACTGAACGCCTGCACGCCAATCGACCACAGCGTTCGTTCACCATCGAATGTGACATAGCGTTCATGCTGCATCGTCGTCAATAACCGGTGCACGGTAGAGGGCGGCAAATGCACCTGATGGGCGATTTCGGTCAAGGTCATCCCGTACTCGCTATCCGCAAGCGTGTTCAGAATGCTGATTGCCCTTACCAATGACTGAACCTGCTGCATGCAGATCATCCTTCCGGTCGCAGGCTTTGGAGCCTTGGGAACTGATATATTGTAATATTATGGGATCGGCTTCAGACACGCACGGACTTTTCGCGCATCCAGACCAAAGTGGAATAAGCGATCAAATAAACTGTCGCTGCCGCGAAGCTAAGCAATGTACCAACATTAATACCCCAAACCGGATACGTGAACGTCACCGCAAGAATATAAATCCAAAGCGATCCCATACCTCTTGGGAAGTTACGGATTACCGTGTGCAATGGACCAATGCCATAAGATGCATGCAGGATCAGCATCATCGGATAAAGCGTCACCGGGAACCCAGAAAAAAGCCCGGCCCATTTCGGTCCGATCCATGCCGCAATACCGCTGATGCCAAGAACAATCAGTGCGGCAAGAACAGCTCTAAACAGCACGATGCGTCGGGTCAATCGCACCCGGTTCAATATGCGAACATTCTCGATCCCCCGAAACAGTATCAGAGCGACGATCATGGCAGCCAACAGGGTAACGGCACCTGAAATCCGGGTAAACTGGATCTGCTGGCAAATCCATGAAACGAACATGAATGCGCCAAAGGCCGCGACGGAACTTGCCGGTATCTGCAATATCATCCGGCGGTCTGACAACAACCGTGACGTCAGGTAATAGGCATATAGAAAGGCAAGTGTTGCGATCAGCCCCGGCAGGGCATAGACGGCGCTTTCTGTCGCAAACACAACGCCCTGCTCCAGCCCGATAAAATAAAGCAGGATCGCCGTTCCAAGCGGGTATCCGGAAAGCACCCCGGCGGCACGCGGGCCTGTACGCTCCGCAAGGATGGATAACCCCAGCACAACAGAAATTGATACTGCAAGCTTGGCAAACAGCAACGTCAAGGTAACCTCCCGCGGCTTATTTTAACAATTCATCGATGAATTGTCGTAATATTATATTTTACCGCTATCTCCTTTTTCCAGCCTGCGCAAGCAGGAACCAATTTTAAGATGTTTCACGAACACTAGGCGCATAAGCAAAAAAGCGAGCCCCGACGGTGCCCGCTTTTCTGGTTGCTATGCTTTACTTGGTCTGGCTTTGCTGCCGACCGCCCCTATGACGCCATTGAAAGCTTTGCCCCCGGCTTATCAGCTGCTTTGATGGCATTTCGGGGCTGTTGAACAATCACCCCGCGCCAACCAAGCCCCTTATATGTCTCATAACCGGGCGTTAGCGCATAAGCGACCAGTGACCCATCCGCCAACAGATAGGAACCACGATTGGGGTCCTTGACCTCCAACCGGATCTGCTCGCTCAAGACGCCCTGATTATCGGACGCCGCGATGATGCGATTTTGCGAGTCAATCAGCATTACACGCGTGCGTGCACGCTCTTCGTCGCTGAAGTTCAATGCCTTTACCACCATCGGTGCCTGGTTTTCCCAATCAAAGAAAACCCCCATAACACCGATAACGTCGCCTTTTGCCTTACCGCCCCGTCGAACAGCCGTCGCATAGGTCGCCGTAGCCGCGTTATTTAGCAGCTCATTGTGCGCGATATCCGCAACCGCATACGCCCCGCCATCCCGGCATCGCATAGCTTCGCGGAACCACGGCATGTGACCGATATCTGTACCGACAAGACGGTATTTATCCGGACGCCCGGTGGCAATGATCCGGCCGCTACAATCCGCAATCCAAAGGTCAAGATAGACGGTATAGGAATCAAGGATCACGCCAAGGCGCTGCGATGTCTGGCTGGCGATTTCACCGTTGTCCGGGTTCTCGCAAACATCAACAACCGCGGCGTCTGTGGCCCACCATCGAACATCACAAGACCGCTCAAACAGGTTTCGGTCCATAAGCTCGACAACATATCGTGACAGGTCGGCAAAGCGGTCTCCACGCGCCGTTTGCGCCGTTCGCTCAAGATCAAGCGCCAGACTTTCAAACATATGTTCGAGTTCTTCGGTAATGACGGTTACGCGCTGCGAGATTTCCTTAACCTCGTTGGCAACGACGCCAAACCCGCGGCCTACTTCCCCCGCACGTGCTGCTTCGATCAACGCATTCAGCGCCAATGTCCGCGTAGCCCGGGTTACACCTTTTATTTCTGTGATCTTCTCATTGGCAAGTTGCGACATCTCTGTTGCCACCTGCAAAATTCGTTCGGGCATTCCCGCAAGCTCCCCTTGCAAAATTTGGTTTCACCCCGTGTTGATGCTTTTTTTTTATGCATCATTCTTAAGCGTGCAATTTATATGCAATTCATACCCGATTGGTTAATGAAAAAATGCTTACATAGTGCGTTTGAGATAATTTTCCCGATTAAATCACGCCAAAAGAAAAAGGGCAGGAAATTTCCCGCCCTAAAATTCAACCTGATGAACACAAAATTACCGCATCAATCACACCAGAACGTCATTCAAATCTTGGCAAAGTGGATAACGGTATCAGACAGCAGTTTTAAACCGGTAATAAACAGCAAGGTGTAGCACACCCGATAAAACAGCTTTTCATTGACCTTGTCATGCGCCCAAAGCCCCAGCCACGTCCCGAAAAGCGCCACCGGAACCAGAACAAGCGCGGTTCCGAAATTGGCACCACCGAATTGCCCCAGATACCAGTACGGAATCAGCTTCACATAATTGACAACGATGAAGAACATGACGGTCGTACCGACGAAAACCGTTTTGTCCATTCGCTGCGGCAACAGGAACACAGAAACCGGCGGACCACCAGCATGCGCGACAAAGCTCGTAAAACCGGCAATGGTCCCCCAAAACGATCCCATGCCCCAATTGGCAGGCTTGACTTTATCACCACGCCTCTTTCCACGAAACCAGTGATCAAGTGTAAAGCCGATGGCAATGAGGGCAATAATCAGCTTCACGGCATATTCATTCAGATAGCTGAACGATAATGTACCGATCAGGATACCAAGAAGTGCGGCAGGTATCAGGATCATCATATTGCGACGATCCCACTTCTTCCGGTATGCCCAGACATTGGCAATATCCATCAGACACAATATAGGCAACATAATTGCCGCCGCGGCCTGCGGAGACAACGCCAATGCCATCAGTGGCACTGCCATAACACCAAGCCCACCCCCAAACCCGCTTTTTGACACACCAGCAATCAAAACTGCCGGAATTGCGACAAGGTAAAAGAAGGGATCGGTGATAATTTCCATAAAATCGTCCTACGGAAGGTGATCGTCTCGTCTAAAACCTGAGCGGCAGATTACTTTTCGGTCAAACGCGGCATCAGTTCGACGAAGTTGCATGGACGGTGACGAATGTCGAGTTGATAGAACAGGATATCATCCCAGGCATCCTTGCACGCACCATTCGACCCAGGCAGGGCAAACATGTAAGTTCCACAAGATACGCCAGCGGTTGCACGCGATTGAACAGTCGATGTGCCAATCTTGGCATATGACAGCCAGCGAAACAGCTCGCCAAACCCGGGGATCTCCTTGTCATAAACCTTCTGATGGGCCTCTGTCGTAACATCGCGCCCGGTCACACCAGTCCCGCCCGTACTGATGATCACGTCAACCTTCGGATCATCGCACCACTGCCGGAGCTGCGAGACAATCGTGTCGAAATCATCCTTTACGATAGTCCGCGCCGCGACCTTGTGACCTTTGGCTTCGATCCGATCAGCAAGAATCTGGCCAGAGGTATCATTCCCCAGCGTTCTGGTATCGCTCACCGTCAGAACAGCAATATTTACAGATACAAACGGGCGATTTTCATCGATTCTGGACATGCTATCAACTCCGGATGGTGGCTTCATTTCCGACAGAGTAGTCAGCATGCAGACAAGCGCAAGCCGTTTCGAAATACCGCACCGCACAACACACCCTCAGCACATCACAATCGAACAAAAGATCGCAAATTTTGGTTATTTAATTACCGAAAAACGCTTGAATTTCCCGGGCCCGATCACCCTCCATTCAAAAAACTGGCAACAAACCCAATAAAATTAATGTTAATTTTCATAACACTAAGAAGAAAACCTGAAACTCTTAAACTTGACTTTCAGCAAGATAGTTCACACTTCGCCCACTCTGCCCCATGACTTTTCTTGCCGTGCAACATAATTCACCGTAAAAAAGTGGTAGGGAGATACCGATTTGAGCCTTAAAAATGGTCGGTAATTGCAAGAAAACAGGCAGGAAACAAAGGATCCATCATGAGCGATTTGCTTTGGCAGCCCAGTCCAGCGCGCGTTGAAAACGCCAATGTCACCCGGTTCCGCAACTGGGTGAACGAAAAGCACAGCCTGAAACTGGACAGCTTCCACGCGCTCTATGACTGGTCGGTTGCCAGCAAGGAAGATTTCTGGCCCGCAATTATCGACTATGTCGGTCTGAAGGCAGAAAGCTGGGGTGACTCAGTACTTGTTGACGGCTACAAAATGCCCGGTGCAAAGTTCTTCCCGAATGCCCGACTGAATTTTTCAGAAAACCTGCTGGTCCGTGATGACGACACCGACGCGCTCGTTTTCTGGGGGGAAGACAAGGTCAAAACCCGTATCTCATGGTGCGACCTGAATATCGCGGTATCGAAATTCTCGCAGGCACTTCGCGCCGAAGGCATCAAAAAGGGTGATCGCGTATGCGGATACATGCCCAACATGGTCGAAACCGTGATCGCAATGCTGGGTACAGCCGCAATCGGTGCCACTTGGTCATCGGCCTCCCCCGACTTCGGGGTTCAGGGCGTCGTTGACAGGTTCGGCCAGATCGAACCCAAATTGATGATTACGGTTGACGGCTATCACTATAATGGCAAAAGCCACGACATTCGCGAAAAAGTCCGCGATGTTGTCGACAGGATCACGACGATCCAGAAAGTTGTCATCGTCAAATATGCCTTTGATGGCACCAACACGACCGGCATTCGCAATGGCGTTTCCTACGATAATTTCCTAGCCCCCTTCAGTCCGGAAAAGATCGTATTTGAACAGGTCGAATTCAATCACCCGCTTTATGTGATGTTTTCGTCCGGCACGACAGGCAAACCGAAATGCATTGTGCATGGCGCTGGCGGAACGCTTCTTAAACAGGTTTCCGAACATGTCCTGCATTGCGATGTGGTGCCCGGTGATCGGGTATTCTACTTCACCACGTGTGGCTGGATGATGTGGAACTGGTTGATGGGCGGCCTTGCGGCTGGGGCGACACTGCTGCTTTACGATGGATCGCCGTTCTACCCCAGCGGAAATATATTGTTTGACTATGCCGATGCCGAGGGCATGACCCTGTTCGGGACATCGGCCAAATATATCGATGCATTGGCAAAGGCCGAACTTAAACCACGGGAAACCCATGATCTATCGACGGTGCGTGCCATGACATCCACCGGATCGCCTCTGGCCCCCGAAAGTTTCGATTATGTCTATCGCGATATAAAATCCGATATCCATTTGGCCTCCATCTCTGGCGGGACCGACATTCTGGGCTGCTTTGTTCTTGCTTGTCCGGTCTTACCGGTGAAGCGCGGCATCATTCAGACCCGCGCACTGGGTCTTGCCGTTGATGTTTTTGACGATGACGGCAAATCAATCCGCAATCAAAAGGGCGAACTGGTCTGCACCGCCCCCTTCCCCTCCATGCCGATCGGTTTCTGGAATGACCCCGATGGCGCACGCTATAAAGAAGCCTATTTCAACCGTTTCGATAACATCTGGTGCCACGGCGACTATGTAGAGCTTGACGATGACGGCGGTATGGTCATCTACGGCCGATCAGACGCGACGCTTAACCCGGGCGGTGTCCGGATCGGCACCGCCGAGATTTATCGTCAGGTCGAAAAGCTCCCCGAAATTCAAGAATCCATCGTTATCGGTCAGGAATGGGATAACGATGTTCGGGTCATCCTTTTCGTTGTGCTGCGCGAAAAATATCAGCTGGACGAACTTCTGATCGACCGTATACGCAAACAGATCAGGAACAATTGTACGCCCCGTCACGTCCCGGCAAAGATCATTGCCGTGGCCGATATTCCCCGCACAAAGTCAGGAAAAATCACCGAACTGGCCGTCCGGGATGTTGTGCATGGGCGCCCGGTGAAGAATCAGGAAGCACTCGCAAACCCAACAGCACTTGAACTTTTTTCCAATTTACCGGAACTGCGCAGCTAGGCCGAGACGTCCGGCTCAGAACATCAAAGCCCCGTCGCGTGATCGACGGGGCTTTCGTTTTTGCAAAAGATTAATCAGAACCATAAAGCGTGCCGATTTGATTTCAGCGCACATCGCAAGTCGATTCCGCGCCGCAACAGAGTTTATTTTTTGAGCAACAGTTACATTTGGTCAAAAAATACTCATTTCATTGCTGACAACAAAAAAATTTTGAGATTTGTTGCTTTTCAGAACCTGACCATTCGAACAGGTTTTTAACCTTTTGAAATATGGCGTTTTTTAACAGCAAAAAGGCTCTGTAGTCGTCAAAACAACGTTTTTCAGTACATCACCAAAGCGAGGAAATGGCGTAAATTTGAAGAACAAGCCCCCAGCGTAAAATTTTTCAGGCTTGACACATACCAGCCGAAAATTTCTTAATTTGGTGGTCCGATAAAAACAGGACAGTAGGATATGCTGCTCTGGCATATCCAGGGTGGCATAAAAGTTACCAAAGCCATAAAGAATGCTTTGCTAATGAGGGAGCTCATCTAATGAAAATCAAAACGATCCTGGCCGCTGGCGCAATGTCTGTTGCAGCCATCGCCGCAAACAATGCCCACGCGGGCGCTGTGCTTGACGGCATCAAGGCTAAAGGTTTCGTTCAGTGCGGCGTGAACACCGGTCTTCCGGGTTTCTCCGCTGCCAACGCCGAAGGCAAATGGGAAGGTATTGACGTTGACGTTTGCCGTGGCATTGCTGCTGCACTTCTGGGCGACGCTAACAAGGTTCAGTACACCCCATTGACCGCTGCGCAGCGTTTCACCGCTCTGCAGTCTGGCGAAATCGATATCCTTTCGCGTAACACCACGGCGACCCTGACGCGCGACGTCAAGCTTGGCCTGACCTTCCTTGGTATCAACTACTATGATGGCCAGGGCTTCCTGATTCCGAAAGCCTTGGGCGTATCCAGCGCGACGGAACTTGACGGCGCAACCGTTTGCGTCGAGCCGGGCACCACCACCGAACTCAACCTGGCTGATTACTTCCGTGCCAAAGGCATGAGCTTTGAACCGGTCGTTATCGAAAACATCAACGAAGCAACTGCTGCCTTCTTCTCTGGCCGTTGCGACGTTTACACCACTGACGCATCGGGCCTTGCCTCGATCCGTACCACCATGGCGCCGAACCCGGACGACTATATGATTCTTCCGGAAATCATTTCCAAAGAACCGCTTGGACCGGCTGTCGCACAGGGTGACGAACAGTGGGCTGATATCGGTCGCTGGGCTCTTGCCGCCATGATCGAGGCCGAAGAATACGGCGTCACGATGGCAAATGTTGACGAAATGAAGAGCAGCACCAACCCCGGCATCCAGCGTCTTTTGGGCGTTTCCCCGGGCATGGGCGAAGCTCTTGGTCTTGACGAAGAGTGGGCATACCGCATCATCAAGCAGGTTGGTAACTATGGCGAAAGCTATGAGAAAAACGTTACCGCGAAACTGGGTGTCGAGCGCGGCCTGAACGCTCTCTGGACCGACGGTGGCCTGCAATATGCTTGGCCGGTTCGCTAATACCTAGCGTCGGCTAAAAATCGCCTAACGAAGCTCCGCCCCACTGCCTGAACGCATGGGCGGAGCTTTTCGTTAAGGCCACTCACATTGGATACAATCTACACCTGAGGGTCAGATGAGTAAGACTCAAAATGCCCCGGGGGGTGTTCGTTCCAAGACCGTCGTCGATTACCTGAATGACGAGAATGTTCGCGCAATACTGTATCAAATCATTGCGATCGGACTTGTCATATTGGCGGGCTGGTATCTGGTTTCCAATACGCTGGTAAACCTGGAACGACAAAACATCTCAACCGGTTATGGCTTCCTTGATCTCGAAGCTTCGTTCGAAATCAGTGAAAGCATGGTCCAGTACAGTGCACAAAGCAGCTATGCAACCGCACTGTTGGTTGGCCTTCTGAACACCGTAAAGGTGTCTTTACTCGGGATTATCCTGTGTACCATTATCGGTACCATTTTCGGGATTGCGCGCCTGTCGTCGAACTGGATCGTTCGGAAACTGGCGACTGTTTACGTGGAAATTTTCCGGAATATCCCGGTCCTGTTGCAACTTTTCTTCTGGTATGCCGTCATTCCGAACGCGTTCCCGCATCCGCGCGACGCATTCGAACCCCTGCCCGGCGTCCTGCTGACGTCACGTGGCATGTATATGCCGGTTCCGGTTGCCGATAATGCCTATACCCTGATGGGAATTGCCGCGATCATCGCTTTCGTTGCAATATTCTTGATCAAAAAATGGGCTAAAAAACGTCAGGATGAAACCGGTCAGCCATTCCCGGTATTTCTTGTCGGAACGGGTATTTTTGTCGGCCTGGTCTTTATTGCCTATCTGATCGGCGGTGCGCCGACCGATATGGACATACCGGAACTCAAAGGCTTCAACATCCGTGGTGGCACAAATGTTTCACCCGAGTTCCTTGCCGTGCTAATTGGCCTGACGGTTTACACGTCAACCTATGTTGCCGAAGTTGTTCGGTCCGGTATTCAGGCCGTCCCTCACGGCCAGTGGGAAGCTGCCGATAGTCTTGGTATCAAGCGTTCGGTTGCCCTTCGCAAGGTGATTCTGCCGCAATCCATGCGCGTCGCCATTCCGCCACTGACCAACCAGTATCTGAACCTGACCAAAAACAGCTCGCTTGCTGTCGCGGTCGGTTATCCCGATCTGGTGTCGGTATCAAACACGACCATGAACCAGACCGGTCAGGCGATCGAGGCAATCTCGATCTTCATGTCGATCTATCTTGGTCTGTCCTTGTTGACCTCGCTCTTTATGAACTGGTTCAACAAGAAAATGGCACTGGTGGAGAGGTAAGATGGCAGATAAGGCAAAATTACCTCCGCTTCCTACAGGCACTTTTTCTGCCCGTGCAGTTACATGGTCAAAAAAGAACCTGTTTGACGGTTGGTTCAACACCCTCCTGACACTAGGCTCCATCGCATTCCTTGTGTGGCTTATTCCGCCACTCGTGAACTGGGGGATCATCAATGCAACGCTGACGCCCTCCATCGAAGGTTGTGCCGAAGTCACCGGCGCATGCTGGGGCTTTGTGAACGCCAACTTGCGTCTCATTCTGTTTGGAACCTATCCGTACGACGAACAATGGCGCCCGCTTCTTGCTATGATTGTCCTGATGGGCATCATTTGCTTCAGCCTTGGCGGGGTTAAATATCCTTCCTTCCGCAAGGCAATCATCCCGATGTGGGTGATCGGGGTTCCGATCATTGCAATCCTGATGTGGGGCGGTGCACTTGGCCTGACTTATGTGCAGAACAGCTATTGGGGCGGACTTCCGCTGACTCTGATCCTGTCGGCGATCGGCATCATCTTTGCCTTCCCGCTGGGCTTGCTTCTTGCACTGGGACGTCAGTCGAATATGCCTGCGATCAAGACGATCTCGGTTGTCTATATTGAAGTGATCCGTGGTGTGCCGCTGATTACGGTTCTGTTCATGGCATCTGTCATGTTCCCGCTGTTTCTTCCGGACGGTGTGACCATCGACAAACTGCTGCGCGCGCAGATCGGTATCATTCTGTTCACCGCGGCCTATCTTGCCGAGGTGTTCCGTGGCGGTCTCCAAGCTGTGCCGCGGGGCCAGTTCGAAGCCGGCGACAGCCTTGGCCTGTCCTATTGGCAGTCCATGCGCCTGATCATCCTGCCGCAGGCTTTGCGTCTGGTAATCCCACCGACCGTGAACAGCTTCATTTCGATGCTCAAGGATACGACACTGGTGGTCATCATCGGTCTGTTCGACTTCCTTGGCACCGTCAAGCTGGCACTGCGCAGCGACCCGGCATGGACGAAATACTACGTCGAGGGTTATGCCTTCGCCTCGGCAATTTTCTTCCTGATCTGTTTCTCCATGGCCAAATATTCGGCCTATCTTGAAAAAGAGCTCCGCAAGGGCGAGCAACGGTAAGGAGAGAGGAAAAAAACAATGACAGCTACAGAAGCACAAACCACCAATGGCGTTGTCCCTCCTCCGTCGAACGAGGAAGTGATTACCGTCAGCAAGGCCAACAAATGGTATGGCAATTTCCATGTTCTCAAGGATATCGACCTGCATGTCCGCAAGGGCGAGCGCATCGTTATCTGCGGGCCGTCCGGTTCGGGTAAATCGACCCTGATCCGTACACTCAACCGTCTTGAGACCTATCAGAGCGGCGAAATCACCGTTGATGGCATTCTACTTGGCGACGATGTCAAAAACATCGAAGCCGTGCGCCGCGAAGTCTGCATGGTGTTCCAGCACTTCAACCTTTTCCCACACATGACCGTGCTGGAAAACCTGACGCTGGCCCCGATCTGGGTTCGCAAAATGCCCAAGAAAGAAGCCATTGATCTAGCAATGCACTATCTGGAACGTGTCAGGATTGCAGAGCAGGCGCACAAATTCCCCGGCCAGCTTTCCGGCGGTCAGCAACAGCGTGTGGCAATCGCCCGCTCGCTCTGCATGCAGCCGAAAATCATGCTGTTCGATGAACCGACTTCGGCCCTTGACCCGGAAATGGTCAAGGAAGTGCTCGACGTTATGGTCGAACTCGCCAAGGAAGGCATGACCATGCTTTGCGTGACCCACGAAATGGGCTTCGCCAAAGAAGTCGCCGACCGCGTCGTATTCATGGATGCCGGTGAAATCGTTGAAATGGCAGGTCCGCAGGAATTCTTTGCGAACCCCAAAAGCGAACGGACCAAGCTGTTTCTCAGCCAGATCCTGTCGCACTAGGCAAAACGCCCGGTGGACTTCCACAGATTGCGTACCGGAAACGGCCCCCGAAACGGGGCCGTTTTCTTTTTTGCAAATTTCGGGCTTGCCCCCTGCCCGTCAAATGCCGAAGATCGGCGGGCAAACAGCAATGGATAAACATCTTCATGACCACGCCTTCCACACCTGCTACCGCTGCGTCAACATCGGGCTTCATCACGGTTCAGTCACTGACCAAAAAGTTCGGTCCGAATACCGCGCTTGATGATGTCAGCCTGTCGCTCGGCAAGGGTGAAACCATGGCGATCATAGGCCCATCGGCGGCTGGTAAAAGCGTGCTTTTGAAATGTATCGTCGGTCTTCACGGAGCCGACAGCGGTAAGATCATGCTGGGCGGTGACGATGTCAGCCAGGTCAGTTCGCCTGCGCGAAAACATTGGGCCGAACGGATTGGCATGCTGTTTCAGCAAAACGCCCTGTTTGACAGCATGAAGGTTTGGGAAAATATCTGTTTTCGCCAGATAGAGCGCGGAACCATGACCCGCAAAGAAGCCAAGGATCATGCAGTAGACCTGCTTGGTCATGTTGGCCTGTCCGAAGACAGTGCCTTTCTTTCCCCGGGTGATCTTTCCGGCGGCATGCAAAAGCGCGTTGGCATTGCGCGTGCCATTTCAACCGATCCGGAAATTCTGCTACTTGATAATCCGACCGCGGGTCTTGATCCGGTTCTGTCGAACCATATCGAACTGATGATCAGCAAGATCGCGACCCAGCGCGGTACCACCGTCATTACCATCACCAATGACATGCAGATCGCACGCACGCGTTACGCTAACCTTGTGATGATGCACGCGGGCAAAGTTTACTGGTCGGGTTCGACAAACGATATTGATGACGCCCATAACGAACATCTGACCCAGATGCTCAATGGTTCGTCCCAAGGTCCGATCACCATGCGGATGGGCAAGCGCGGCGACCATATGGTTGCCTGATCGCAAATCGTTGTTGCCGGTCAATTCGCGGTATAAACCGACAAATCCGCTTCACGGATGACATCGGCCCAAACCGGGCCGGGATGACGGTCGGTAAACAGGGCGTCAATTTCCGAAAGATGCCCCAACCGCACCATCGCGCGACGCCCGAATTTCGATGCATCGGTACACAGGAACGTCTGGCGGGCATTGGAAATGATCGCACGCGCCACCCGGACTTCGCGATAGTCGAAATCCATCAGACTACCATCTTCGTCAACGCCGGAAATCCCGACAATCGCGTAATCGACCTTGAACTGGTTGATAAAATCGATGGTCGCCTCACCAATCACGCCAAAGTCACGCTGACGAACAACGCCACCGGCAATAATCACCTCAAAGCCCGGGTTGGCGGCACAAATCTGGGCGACATGCAGGTTATTGGTGATGATTTTCAGGCTCTTGTGTGACGATAACGCGCGCGCAACCTCTTCATTCGTGGTGCCGATATTGATGAATATCGACGCCCCTTCGGGGATATGCTGCGCCACCAGCTTGGCAATCTCGCGCTTGCTGCCTAGGTTAAGAACCTGACGATCAGTATATGCCGTGTTTTCCGTGGTCGAAAGGCTGGCCGCCCCGCCATGATAACGCGCAACAAGCCCTTCTTCGGCCATCTCGTTGATATCACGTCGAATGGTCTGGGGGGTAACGGCAAAATGATCGGCCAATGTGTCAATCGTCATGAAACTGTTCGCCGCGACCAGTTCAAGAATTTCGCGACGCCGCCGATCAAGCTTGCCCATATTGTTTCCTTCCGCCCTGAATTTTCGTCTTTGATTGTTAATTTTCGTTACCGATCAAAATGCTTTCTAATGAACGGCAATGCAAGCCCTGCGCACAAAGAAGTTGTTATTTAAACAGAATGGGCACCAGAATCATGGAAAACACCACCAGCAGAGCAAGCCCGGCAAGGTTCACAACCGCACCGGCGCGAACCATATCGCCAATTTTCAGATAGCCGCTGGCAAAAACAATAGCATTCGGGGGCGTTGCCACCGGCAACATGAAGGCACAGCTTGCGGCAATCGCCACCGGCACGGCAAGCAATAGCGGGTCGATGCCCTCGCCCAACGCATAAGTTGCCACCAGTGGCAAAAAGGTTGCAGCCGTCGCCGTATTGGATGTCAGATGGCTGATCAGGATCACCATCAAGGCAATCAGACCGATCTGCACGAACACCGGCAGGTCTGGTAAAGCACCGGCATTTCCGGCAATCCAGGCCGCAAGGCCGCTGTCATTGATCAACGCCCCTAACGCCAGTCCGCCGCCCACCAAAAGCAAAACGCCCCAAGGCAACCGCAATGTCGCCTTCCAATCCAGCACATAAAGATTTTCACGTGCCTTGACCGGGATCGCAAACAAGGCAATCGCAGCAAACATCGCAATCAATGCATCGCTGATCGGGACATCGGGCAAAGCCACCTCGATCAGCGGTCGGAAAAGCCACAGGCAGGCCGTCGCCACAAAGACGATGGCAACCGACTTCTCCCCGCGTGACATCGGTCCCAGTGCGGCAATATCACGCGCCAAAGCATGTCGTGCATTTTCCGGAAGATCATCCGCCTGCGGATAGACAACAGATGTCAGTATCCACCAGCAGAATAGCAAAAGGACCGCAGCAAACGGAACCCCCAGCATCATCCATTGCCCGAACCCTATGCTGACATCAAAGTTACTGGCAAGATAACCGGCAAGCAACGCATTCGGCGGCGTCCCGATCAGGGTCCCGATCCCGCCGATGCTCGCACCAAAGGCAATCCCGAATAGAAGCGCCAGCGCAAAATTGCGCGTCAGCGGAGCAAGCTTTTCCGTCACACTTTCATCGTCGTCCTCAATGCCTCTGGACGGTTCCGTTTCATTGTCGCGAAGCAAATTCACAATCGAAAGCGCAATCGGCAACATCATCGTCGCGGTTGCGGTATTACTGACCCACATCGAAAGGAATGCCGTGGCGGTTATGAAGCCCCCGACAAGAGCACGCGGCCTAAACCCTACCGTTTTCAGGATCATCAGCGCAATGCGTCGATGCAGGTTCCAGCGCTCCATGGCAATCGCAATGATGAATCCCCCCAAAAACATGAATAGCAGGGGGTTGGCATAATGCGGCGTTACCTGTGCAACCGATGCCAAACCAAATACCGGCGCCAGGGCGACCGGCACCAGTGCTGTTGCCGCTATCGGGATCGCTTCCGACAACCACCAAACGGCCATCAAGGCGGCAAGGGATGCCGCGTACCAGGCAATCGAACTCATACCACTTGGTGGCTCCATCAGCACCATGGCAACAAACAGGATCATCCCGCCCCAAAGCCCGGCCTGCCGCCGTAATGCGCCGGGTCGGCGGGGCGATGCCGGGTTGGCACCCGTCGACGAGATCGGAAGCCTGTCAATCAGAGGAAATCGGATCATCGGATGCTCCGGCCATAAGGCAGCATATGTGCTGTGAAACGCTGTGATATGCCATCAACTTACGACATCACAATCTCTTCGCAACAGTTTGATTTTTATATAATTATTCCAATTTTCAATTACTTTCGGAGTTTTCCGTATCGCGGAACGCATCCCACCATCGATTATATTTCCGATCCCGGCGATCAATGATAGCGTTACAACCAAAATCAAATGCAGCCAATTGTGCTGCCAAAACAACGATACCACTGGGAGGATAGAAAACATGATCACACGACCTTACCCTGTCCGGAATGATCCCCGCGTCACGCAACGGAGTTCGATCATTGGATAGCTTCGATTACATTATCATTGGCGCCGGTTCTGCCGGATGCACATTGGCCAATCGCCTCTCGGAAATGGGCGATGCCAGCATTCTTCTGCTAGAGGCCGGCGGCAAGGATACCAATCCATGGATTCATATTCCCGTGGGTTACCTTTATTGCATTGGCAATCCGAATGTCGACTGGTGCTTCAAAACCGAGGCCGAGAACGGCCTGAATGGCCGATCACTGGGATATCCGCGCGGCAAGGTTCTGGGCGGATGTTCGTCGATCAACGGCATGATCTATATGCGTGGTCAGGCTGCCGATTATGATCACTGGCGGCAATCTGGATGTAACGATTGGGGCTGGGATGATGTCTTGCCGCATTTCAGAAAATCCGAAGATTACTATCTCGGCTCAGATGATATGCACGGGTCAGGCGGCGAATGGCGGGTTGAACAGGCGCGCGTGCGCTGGGAAATCCTTGATGCGTTTCAGGATGCCGCCGAACAGGCAGGCATCCCGAAGATCGCCGACTTCAACCGCGGCAATAACGAAGGGTCGGGCTATTTCGCCGTCAACCAGAAACGCGGCATTCGCTGGAATACCTCGAAGGCATTTCTGAAACCTGCCCTGTCGCGCAAGAACCTGGAACTGCGCACGCATGCGCAAGTTCGTCGCCTGATCATTGAAAACGGTCGCGTCACGGGCGTTGAATATGACCGCAATGGTCAGGTTGAAACCGTCACGGCACGTCGTGAAATCGTTCTGTCGGCCGGTGCCGTCGGATCGCCACATATTCTGGAATTGTCGGGTATTGGTCGCGGCGATGTTTTGCAAAAACATGGCATCCAGACTATCCATGAAAGCGCACAGGTCGGTGAAAACCTTCAGGACCACCTGCAACTGCGCTGCGCCTTCAAGGTCTATGGCATTCGGACCTTGAACGAACAGGCCAGCAACCTTGTCGGCAAGGCCGGGATCGCGCTGGAATACCTGTTTAATCAATCAGGGCCGATGTCGATGGCCCCAAGCCAGCTTGGCATCTTCACCAAATCCGATGCATCATTCGAAACGGCAAACCTGCAATATCATGTGCAGCCGCTGTCGCTTGAAAAGTTCGGTGATCCTGTCCATCCCTTCCCGGCCTTTACGGCAAGTGTCTGTAACCTGCGGCCACAAAGTCGCGGTAGCATCCATCTGAAATCACCCGATTTCCGCAATCAACCGGCCATCGCCCCCAATTACCTGAGCGCGGATGCCGATAAAAAGGTTGCGGCAGACTCAATCCGGCTGACCCGCAAAATTGCCAATCAGCCCGCACTTGCCC
This sequence comes from Thalassospira permensis NBRC 106175, assembly GCF_000714555.1. Taxonomy (NCBI): domain Bacteria; kingdom Pseudomonadati; phylum Pseudomonadota; class Alphaproteobacteria; order Rhodospirillales; family Thalassospiraceae; genus Thalassospira; species Thalassospira permensis. The sequence continues at coordinate 42,607 of NZ_AUNC01000002.1, forward strand.
CGTACCGACCCGAAGAATTCAAACCTGGCCCGTCATACGAGACCGAGGATGATCTGGTCAAAGCCGCAGGTAATATCGGCACGACAATTTTCCATCCCGTTGGCACATGTCGCATGGGCGCAGACCCGGCATCGGTGGTTGATCCGCAATTACGGTTGCGTGGCCTTGAAGGGCTTCGGATTGCAGACGCATCCATCATGCCCACCATCACGTCAGGCAATACCAATTCACCAACCATCATGATCGCGGAAAAGGCCGCGGCCATGATTATAGCAAGCGTACGCAACTAGCCACAAAAACCAGACAAAAAGGCCGGGCAGTCACCCTACCCGGCCTTTTGCATTCTCAGTTGTGTGATCACCCTTTGGTGCGGGCAACGATCCGTTCGCGCACTGCCGCGGCAGAACCGGTTCTGGCGACCTCGCCATCACCAATTACGATTGCCTCGCGCAAAAGGGTAGTCGCTTCGTCAAGCTGTGCCTGATCACGGACATGAGCGATACAAAGGGGCGTATCGGCCGAAACGGCCTGCCCGACCTTGATGAATTCGGTAAAACCGACCGCAAAGTCGATCTTCTGATCGGCACGTGTCCGGCCACCTTTCAACGCAACCAGCGCCAGACCGACCTTGCGCGCATCCATCGATACAACGCGCCCAGTCTTTGCCGCGCTGACGGGCTTGATCATTGGTGCTGCTTCAAGATGGGCCGACGTGTTTTCGATAAAATCAGCCGGGCCGCCAAGGGCCGACACCATTTTACCAAACACCTCGGCAGCCCTGCCCGATGTCAGGGCGTCGCTTGCTTTCTGCAAACCATCGGCAACATCGGTTGCAACACCGGTCAATGACAGCATTTCCGCTGCCAGCGCCATCGTAACATCATAAACCCTCTGTTCCTGATGCTTGCCGGTCAGGAAATCAATCGCTTCGTGCATTTCAAGCGCGTTGCCGACCGTATCGCCTAGAACCTGTTCCATATCGGTCAGAAGCGCCGTTGTCGGTACACCATTGCGGGTTGCGACTTCGGTGATGCTTTCGGCCAGTTCGCGCGCACGATCATATTCATTCATGAACGCACCCGATCCGAATTTGACATCCATCACCAGCGCATCCAGACCCGCTGCCAGTTTTTTCGACAGGATCGATGCTGTAATCAACGGAATGCTTTCGACCGTCGCGGTAACATCACGAATGCCATAGAAACGCTTGTCCGCAGGGGCAAGATCCGCGGTCTGCCCGATGATGGCGCAACCGACTTCACGGGTGACCTTGGCAAATTCATCCAGGGTCGGCGCGGTGCGATAGCCGGGAATGGAATCAAATTTGTCCAGCGTCCCGCCCGTATGGCCCAATCCGCGTCCCGAAATCATCGGAACAAATGCACCGCACGCGCCAACAATCGGCCCCAGCATCAAACTGACCTTGTCGCCAACACCACCGGTCGAATGCTTGTCCACAACCGGCCCATCAAGGCCAAGCGCCTTCCAATCAAGAACTGTTCCGGAATCACGCATATTGCGTGTAAGGGCTGCGCGTTCATCCATGGTCATACCGTTAAAGAAAACCGCCATGGCAAGGGCTGCAACCTGCCCCTCGCTGATGCTTTCATCGGCAATGCCTTTGACGAAAAAGGCAATTTCGGCGTCTGTCAGAACTTCGCCTTCACGTTTCCGGCGAATGATTTCCTGCGGCAGCATGTGCTTTCTCCTGCGCGCTTATTATTGAATTACGTTTCCAAACCCGCTTGAAACAGGCTCATGCATCACTTGAAAAATAACGCAGCAGGATCTTGATTAAATTGGCAGATCCTTCTTTTGCCATTTCAAGGGTCTGTTCATGACTAAGGGCGGTCGGGCTCATACCCGCGGCCAGATTGGTGATGTTTGAAACAGCCGCCACCCGGAATCCCAGACGCCGGGCAAGAATGTTTTCCGGCACCGTCGACATCCCGACCGCATCCGCCCCCAGAACCTTAAGCGCGCGAATTTCGGCCGGCGTTTCGAAACTCGGCCCGGTGCACCAGCAATAAGTGCCTTCAAACAGATTAATGCCAAGCTCCGCCGCTGTATTTTTCAAACCCGATCCGATTTCAGGATCATAAGGCACATCCATTCCGACAAAACGATCATTACCATGATATCCGATCAACGGATTGGGCCCAAACAGGCTGATATGATCCGTAATCAGCATCAGGTTCCCCGGTGATGCCTCGGGGATAAGCGATCCTGCCGCATTGGTGAGGATAAGCCGCTCTGCCCCCAATTCACGCAATGTTTCAAGCGGCTCGCTCATCAAATCCGAACGGCCATGTTCATAATAATGCGCCCGACCCTGCATGACGGCAACGGAAACGCCCGCGATACGGCCCAGAACCAGTTGCCCGCCGTGGCCCACTACCGTCGGCTTGGGAAATCCCGGCAGGTCGGTATAGGAAATTTTGATTGCATCACTGACGGCGTCAACAACGCCCCCCAGCCCACTGCCAAGAACAAGTGCGACCTCGGCCTTAAAGCCCGGTGCCTTGGCGGCAATGATGTCCAATGCGGTTTTGACGTTGCTCATTTCAAATTCTCCGGCCCGAAGGAATGGGGAATAAGTTCTTCACGCGTCAGGGTCAGAAGCGTTTTGCCAGCATCATTGATGATATAAATCGTTGCATCCGATCCGGTGAATTCTCGGATTTTCTGACGACACCCGCCACATGGCGTACAGGCAACATCCCCCAGCCCCACAACGACGATTTCGTCAAACTTGGTTTCACCCGACAGAACCATCGCCGAAATTGCCCCAGCCTCGGCACAAACACCTTCGGGATAGGCCGCGTTTTCAACATTGCATCCGGCAATGATCTGCCCGCGCTCCGTCCGAAGGGCTGCGCCGACGTGGAATTTCGAATATGGCGCATATGCCTTGTCGCGCGCGGCAAGTGCCGCGTCAATCAAATCGCGCGGGGCGTCGGCTACAGTTTGCAATGTCATATGTCTTATCCTGTTTTTCCTGCCGCTTATCGCGGGCAGGTTCCATTCTGCATATAGTCGTGAATCGTAATCCTGCCGTTGATGATGTCGTTGCGCGCCGCATCTGCCGCATCCTTCATCGCAGGCGTGATCAGGTCCCTGTTAAAATCGTCTAACGTCCAGTCAACCCTGTCTTCGGCAAGGCCAAGACTGAGAATACCCGGTTTCCAGTCCCCATCTCGCGCCGCCGCGAATGCCTCGAAAACGGCGACCTCGACATGCTTAACCATCGATGTCAGAATCGATTCCGGATGCAGTCCGTTCTGGTTTGCATCCGCTCCAATCCCAAGCTTCCCGGCATCGGCTGTTACCTGCAAAATGCCAATTCCCGTGCCACCGGCCAGCTGCAAAACAACATCCGCACCAAGACCGATCTGTGTGGCTGCCAGTTCGGCACCACGGGTCGCGGTCCTTATGCTGCACCGGTCGAATAAACAACTGCCTGCGCGATTTCGGCGGCCTGCACGGCAAAAACCATCGCGGGTATCGAAACCGTCAGAACGGCAATGATGGAAAAGACCTGTTTGCAATTCATCACAGCCTCGTTTGCCAGTTATGCCGGATCGGGAAGCTGATCGCAGCGCGATCAGCGTTCCTTCACATAGGGACGACCAAGCGATTTGGGCGGAATGGCGCGGCCAATAAAGCCCGCCAGCAGGATCACCGTCAAAATATAGGGCAATGCCTGCACCAGTTGCACCGGTACCTCGCCAATCCCCGGCAGGATAACACCCTGCATGCGGGTTGCCGCGGCATCAAGGAAACCAAACAGCAGGCACGCAAACAGTGCCGGGAAAGGCCGCCATTTACCAAATACCATCGCGGCCAATGCAATATAGCCCTTGCCCGCCGTCATATCCTGCAGGAAGGATGCACCTTGCGCGGTTGAAAGATACGCCCCCGACATGCCGACAAGAACGCCACTGCAGATCACCGCGCGATAACGCATGCCAACCACGCCGATACCGGCGGTATCAACGGCCCCCGGGTTTTCACCAACCGCGCGCAGACGCAAACCGAAACGGGTGCGATACATCACCCACCACGCGGCTGGAACCGCCAGAAATGCGACATAGACAAGAATGTTATGACCGCTCAGCAATTCCGAATATATGGATCCCAGAACCGGGACATCGGCAACGGTATCCGCGCCGGGCAAGGTAATCGGCTGGAACCGGGAAGCATGATCAAGCGACGGCGTCTTGCCGCCTTGCGCAAACAGCGCAATCCCGACAAGTGCCGTCAGGCCCGACATCAGGATATTGATCGCCATGCCCGACACGACCTGATTGCCCTTATGCGTGATGCAGGCAAAACCATGCAGAAGCGAAAGGCAGATCGTCGTCGCGATTGCCGCCAGCAACCCGGCCCAGGGATTTCCGACATAATAAGCCACGGCAGCAGCCGAAAACGCCCCGCCCAGCATCATGCCTTCAAGTGCCAGGTTGATCGTACCCGACCGTTCCGAAAACATCCCGGCCAGTGCGGCAAGAATAAGCGGGGTCGATGTCCGAAGTGTCGCATCCAGAAGCAGGATAACCAGTTCAAAATTATCCATTATGCGGCCTCCTGCGCACGGCGGCGCAAATGCCACGCTGTATAAATCCGGGTCACGCGCGGACGGAACATATGTTCCATCGCACCGGTAAACAGGATCACAAGCCCCTGAATAACCACGACCATATCGTTCGAAATCGTCGGGATTTCAAAGCTGAGCTCCGCCCCGCCCTGATACAGCATCCCAAACAGCAATGCCGCCAGAAAAATACCAAACGGATGATTGCGCCCCATCAGGGCAACCGCGATCCCGACAAAGCCGTAACCGGCCGTAAAATCAATCAGCAACCGGTGCTGGACCCCCATCACTTCGTTAAGCGCCATGAAGGCCGAAAGCGCACCTGAAATCATCATCGCCATGATGATATAACGCCCCGGTTCGATCCCGGCATAAGTCGCGGCAACCGCATTGGCACCCACGGTGCGGATCGCATAACCCCATCTTGTATGCCAGATGAACAGCCATACCAGAACACTGCAGACAAGTGCGTAAACAAACGACAGGTTCAGCGGGCTGCTTGCCATCTCCAGACCAAGGCCCGCGGCGATGTCATGAATGAACGGCAAACGCAGATGTTCAGCGATCTGTTCGCTTTCCGGGGTCATGGACCCTTGCGGGCGCAGAACATTGACCAGAAGATAAACCATCAGCGACGACGCAATGAAATTGAACATGATCGTGGTAATCACGACATGCGACCCGCGACGTGCCTGCAAATAAGCAGGTATATAGGACCACGCCGCACCGAAAACTGCCGCGGCCAGAACTGCAACGATCAGCATGATCGGGAATGGCAGGAAATCAAGGTAAAGGGTCGCCAGAATAACACCAAGCCCCCCGACATAGGCCTGCCCTTCGGCACCGATATTGAACAGACCGCAATGGAATGCCACCGCAAAAGCCAGACCGGTAAAAATGAAGTTGGTGGTGTAATAAAGCGTATAACCCCACGCCTCTTCATAGCCGAACGCACCATAAAGCAGGATTTCAACGACTTTCGTCGGACTTTCACCAATCGCCAGAACAACAAGCCCCGAAACAACGAGTGCCAGCAAAAGATTAAGCAGCGGCAACGCGCCGACATCAATCCAGCGCGGCAGTTGAACACTGTCACTCATGCCTGCCCCTCCGCAGCTTTGGCTTCATGGGGATCAACCCCGGCCATCATCAGGCCAAGCACCCGTTCATTAGCATCAGCAGCAGAAACTTCACCGATGATGGCTCCATCACACATCACCAGTATCCGGTCGGCAAGAGACATGATTTCGTCCAGTTCGACGGATACCAGCAAAACGGCCTTGCCAGCATCACGCATCGCAACAATACGTTTGTGAATGAATTCGATGGCACCGATATCGACACCGCGCGTCGGCTGTCCTACCAGAAGAAGCTCCGGATCGCGCATTATTTCACGCGCCAGAACCAGCTTCTGCTGGTTGCCGCCGGAAAAATTGGCTGCTTTCAGATCAGGATCATTTGGCCGCACGTCGAATTCCGACATCAAATGCTTCGTCGCATCGGAAATTGCATGCCAGTTCAGGAAAATGCCCTTCTGATAGGCCGCGTCATCCTCATAACCGAGAATGGCGGCTTCCTTGGCCGAAAATGACGTCACCATTGCCATACGATGGCGGTCTTCCGGCACATGGGCCACACCGCGTTTACGCAGCTCGGCAGCATCCACACCACGCCCCGGTGTCACATCCTGCCCGTTCAACAGGACCTGTCCCTCGGTTACGGCACGGATCCCGCCAAGCGCTTCAAGAAGTTCGCTTTGCCCGTTGCCGGAAACCCCGGCAATACCGACGATTTCGCCGGCGCGCACCTTAAAGCTGGCATTCTTGACCTTGCGCACACCCTGCGATGTTTCAACACACAGATTATCAACCTCAAGAACAGTTTCCGCCGGTGCGGCTTCACCCTTTTCAAGGCGCAAAAGCACCTTGCGGCCGACCATCAGTTCGGAAAGTTCTTCGGGGCTGGTTTCGGCCGTTTTGCGATGGGCCACCATTTCACCCTGGCGCATCACGGAAACATTGTCCGTTGCCGCCATGATTTCGCGCAGTTTATGCGTGATCAGAACAACCGTTTTGCCCTGCTGTTTCAGGGTTTCCAGAATGCGAAACAGATGATCGGCTTCCTGCGGGGTCAGAACCCCGGTCGGCTCGTCCAGAATTAGAATTTCGGCCCCCCGATAAAGGGCCTTCAAAATTTCAACGCGCTGCTGCAAGCCAACAGACAGATCACCCACAATGGCATCGGGATTAACGTCGAGCGCATATTCACGCTCCAGACGTTTAAGCTCCTCGCGGGCTTTGTCAACGCCCTCGCGCAGGATCGCCCCCCCCTCGACACCCAGAATAACGTTTTCAAGAACCGTGAAGGGCTCAACCAGCATGAAGTGCTGATGAACCATGCCGATCCCGACCGCAATAGCGTCTTCGGATCCCTTTATATCGCAAAGCCTGCCATCGACATGGATGGTGCCCCCATCGGCCTGATAAAAACCGTATAGAATGCTCATCAAGGTCGATTTCCCTGCACCGTTTTCCCCGACGATGCCGTGAATCGTGCCTTTTTCGACTTTAAGATCGATTGATTTATTCGCGTGCACCGCACCGAACCGCTTGTCTATACCGCGCAGTTCAATAGCGGGTTGCACGGCACCGGTCTCCCCGGCACCGTGCATTTGATGCATCGTATCCGACACTACAAATCCCCGGTTTGTTCGTCCTGCCTTACATCGGGCAGGCGCTGTCGCTCATGTAATCGTGGACTTCAAGGTTGCCGGAAATGATTTCTTCCTTGGCTTTGGCCACAGCCGCTTTCATGTCGTCGGTGATAAGCTTTTCGTTGTTCTCGTCAAGAGCCCAGTCAACGCCGCCTTCTGCAAGACCAAGAACGGTGACGCCGGGCTTCCATGTATCGTTGGCTGCCGCGTCGAACGCTTCGTAAACAGCAACGTCAACACGTTTGAGCATTGAGGTCAGAACCGAACCCGGATGCAGGGCATTCTGGTTGGAGTCAACACCAATGCCAAGTTTGCCGGCATCCGCTGCAGCCTGCAGAACACCGACACCGGTGCCGCCTGCTGCGTGATAGACAACGTCAGCCCCTCGGTCGAACTGCGATTTCGCAAGCTCGCCACCTTTAACCGGGTCATTCCAAGCCGCACCGGTGGTACCGGTCATGTTCTGGAAAACTTCGGCATCGCCATTGGCGTGTTTAACGCCCTGTGCATAACCGCAAGCAAATTTGCGGATCAGCGGAATGTCCATGCCACCGATGAAGCCGACCTTGCCGGTTTCCGATGCCATGGCTGCCAGAACACCAACCAGGAACGAACCTTCATGTTCCTTGAAAACCACCGACTGAACGTTCGGCAGGTCAACAACCATATCAACGATCGTGAACTTGGTGTCGGGAAATTCGGTTGCAACTTTCTCAAGGGCGGACGCCTGCGAGAAGCCGATTGCAACAATCGGGTTCATGCCACGGCGTGCAAAGTTGCGCATTGCCTGTTCGCGCTGCGAATCGTTCTGGATCTCGAAATCGCGATACTCGACGCCTTTGTCGGCCTTGTATTTTTCGGCACCGTTATATGCGCCCTGGTTAAACGAACGGTCAAAACGGCCACCCATGTCGTAAACGACTGCCGGTTTGATTTCTGCTGCGCTCGCTACACCTGCATAGCATGCAACAGCCGCGACCATGGAGGTCAGAAGCTTTTTCATTCCGATGCCCTTCTATTGCTTGATTCTCTTTTATATCCCGCCAGCGCCCTTAACCGGCAGGACTCCCTCATCGAAAAAGTGTTTCATGCAGCAGCACCGCTTTTTTTGCCCCGGATACCGGTGCCTCTTGTGCGTATCTGCTACAGAACGCCTATGGTAACTACAAAATACGGTACTCTGTAAATAGCAGAGCACGGACCATTGACACAAAACCTGTCCATTCGGTCAGAATTCATTCTACCCCAGCTTGTCATTATACCGTCTATCTGCGGGGTTTCCCTTAGTTTTTACCGCATTAGCAAACGCTGACATTTCAGCCGCTGCCGATACTATTTCTCAAAGAATTTCACAATCGCACCGCGCGCCAATTCTGCAATACGGCCTGCTGGTCCGAAAACAGCGCCGTCCGATTCTGCATTGAAATGAAAATACAACGCCCCGCCCAGACAAATTCAGATCGACAATTTAACCGTCACGTCATCAACCGGGCGTACCCCCGCCGGAATTTTAATGCTAGGATCGCGTGCGTTCAGGTATTTGACTTTTCATGCCACGCCGGGTCGAGGGATCCCAGTGCAACGGCTTGTTCGGAGATAAAAAATGAAACGGAAAATTGCCGGGCTTCTTTCGGCCTGTACGATTCTGACTTTTGGTGCCGGTTCAGCACTTGCGGATTATGATCTTCGTATCCTGCATACCAACGACGTTCATGATCGCGTTGAATCAGTTACCAAATACAACAACAGCTGCAGCGCAGAAGACGAAACCGAAGGTAAATGCTTTGGCGGTTACGCGCGCCTTGCAACCGCCATTCGCGACAATCGCGCCATGGGCGGCAATGTCCTTGTTCTGGACGGCGGTGATCAGTTCCAGGGGTCGCTTTATTATTCGACCTACAAGGGCAAACTGACCGCCGAACTGATGGCAATGGCGGGTTATGATGCCATGACGATTGGCAACCACGAATTCGACGATGGTCCCAATGTTCTTGCCGCCTTCATCAAAGCCAGCAAAATTCCGGTTCTGTCGGCCAACGTCAAGCCGCTTGGCGGTTCCGGCCTTGAAGGCTTCATCAAGCCCGACACCATCGTCGAAGTCGGGGGAGAGAAAATCGGCCTGATCGGTATCACGACCGAAGAAACCCCGGATATTTCAAGCCCGGGTGACCATGTCAGCATCACCGATTCCGAAATGGCGTTGCGCTATTCCGTTGCCCGCCTGCGCCTGAAGGGCATCAACAAAATTATCGTTATGAGCCATTCCGGGTCCTACAAGGATTTTGAACTGGCAAAAACCGTCAGCGGCATCGATGTCATCGTTGGCGGACATGACAACCAGCTCTTCTCGAACACCAATGAAAAGGCCGACTATCCCTACCCGGTCGTTGAAACCGCACCGGATGGCAAACCAGTTCTGGTCGTTCAGGCCTACGCCTATAGCCGCTATCTCGGCGCGCTTGAGGTCGCCTTTGACGATGACGGCGTTGCAAAGGCATGGTCGGGCGAACCGATCACCCTTGATGCCAGTATCAAACCGGCCGAAGACGTTCTGGCGAAAATAGCCGAAGTCAGCGGTGCGGTCGATGCCATTCGCACGGTTGAGGTCGGAAGCTTCACCACGGCCGCCGATGGATCGCGTGAAAGCTGCCGCGCGATGGAATGTGCTATGGGTTCCCTGATTGCCGATGCCATGCTGTGGAAAGCTGGCGAAGGGTATCAGATCGCCATCCAGAATGGTGGCGGTATCCGTGCCAGCATTGACGAAGGTACCGTGACAATGGGCGAAGTCCTGACGGTTCTGCCGTTCCAGAATGCTCTGGCAACCTTCAAACTGACCGGTGCCGATGTCGTGGCGTCCCTTGAACATGGCGTATCAATGGTGTCCGAGGGCAAGGGCCAGTTCCCGCAGGTTTCCGGTCTGAAATTCGATCTGGACCTTAACGCACCGGTCGGATCGCGCATATCCAACGTTATGGTCGATGAAGGCGGTACTTTCGTTCCGATTGATCCGGCCAAAACGTATGGCGTTGTTTCGAACGACTTCATGCGCAATGGCGGGGATGGTTATGCCCTGTTCCGCGATAACGCAACCGATGTCTATGATTTCGGTCCGAACCTTGAACAGGCAGTGGCGGAATATATCGGCATGAATTCGCCGATGACCCCGGCACCCCATGATCGTATCATGATGAAATAAACCCGAACTAACCAGGTTAGCCAAAGGGCGGCGCACGATGATCCCGTACGCCGCCCTTCTTGTTTTGCTTGCGTTGAATTGACCCCGCAGCTTATGACTTTGCGCCAGCCATCAAAGATCGTTTAACAATAAACAGAGCATCATCTTGATAAACCCTGCCAGCAACATCCTTTGCCTTGGCGCAGCCCATTTTGACCGAACCCTGCAATGCACAGAAACATTCGTGCCTGCGGCGTCAAACCCTGTCCGGACCCTGCACCGAAAACCCGGTGGCGTCAGTCGCAATATCGCGGTTCACCTGCGGTTGCTGGGATGTAATGTCGGTATGCTGGGTGCGGTCGGCGACGATGGCGACGGCGATCAGATCATCCGCTCCTTATCGGAAATCGGTATCGATACCCGGCAAATCCGCAAAATCCCCGGCGGCCATACCGCGGGTTACACCGCCATCCTTGACGAAACCGGCGAACTGGCCCTCGGCCTGATGGATGCCGAAATCTATGACCGCCTGACATACGATCTTCTGGCTGATCAACTGGCAAATATTCAAAACTGGCCCTGGTGGATGGTCGATGCCAATCTGCCGACCGAAACGCTGATCTGGCTAGCCGACCAGAAAGGCACATCACGCTTTTGTGTCGCGACCGTATCCCCGTCAAAATCGGCACGCTTCAAGCCACTTCTGGACAAACTTGATGTCCTGATCGCCAACCGGGCCGAAGCAAAAGTTTTATCCGGTATTGAAATCAACGACATTGATGATGCCAAAAACGCAATCACGGTTCTACGCGATCATGGCATTCCCCATATTGTCATAACGCTGGGTGCCAAGGGTGTCGTATCTGCCGATGGCCGTGAAACTGCCTTCTGGCGTCCTTTGCCCACCAAGGTCGTTGACGTCAATGGAGCCGGGGATGCGTTTTATTCGGGCTTCCTTTCGGCGTTCAGCAAACTGGAAACCGGCTTTGACGCCGCGATTGGTACCGGCCTTGCCATGGCAAGTCTGACGGCGGAAACCCACGGCACAACTGTCTGGAACCTTGATAGTAAAACGGTTCAGGAACGCGCGTTAAACGCCTACAAAGAAACGATCTAACTGCGAATTTTACCGACTGAATACTTCAACCAGTTGCCAAGTTCCAGCAATCTGCGTTCATAGCGCAGCGCATCATTATCAATCCCGTATTGCCACGCAAGATCGCGCCGATCCGGGTCCTGATGCAGCGTCATCCAGTTGGTCGCCATGGTTTCAAGCGCCCCCTGATCGGCGAACAATCCGGCATCAATCAGGCGCTGCCCGTACCGCCGGAAAATGGCGGCAAGTTCCGCCAGCGTATATTCGGGATGATATTGCACGCCCCAGAATTTCAGGCCGTCATTTTCCATCACAAACGCCTGAATATGGCTGTGTTCGTTCCCGGCAAGGATCACGGCCCCCTTGGGCGGAACCGATACTTCGTCCATATGCACGGTCAGTGCAGAAAAACAGACCGATTTCCCGCGATACATCGGATGCGCAACCCCTGCCCGGTTCAGGCGGATCATGCGGCCCACGCCGATCTCGCGCCCATTGGGCGATGCACGCACTTCACCGCCAAACGCACGGGCAACAATCTGCATGCCCCAGCAACTGCCAAATACCGGCACACCGGATTCAACCGTCGCCTTGGCCAATGGCAACTGGTTTAAAACCGCGTCTTCATCGATATAGGCATTCAGCGCCGAACCGGTCCACGCAATGCCGTCAAAATCGGTAAGCTTCACACCGTCGGGAAGACAGTCCGGCCCATCATCCGCAGGCCGGACAATCGTAACATCAAGTTCAGGATCAAGGCGTCTCAGGGCCGCTTCATATCCCTCGCCCGATGGCGATCCCCCCAGTGAACGGTTCAATTCATTCACTTCGTGGCGATTGCCATCGACAATCAGGATTTTTCTGACGTTTTCCATGATAACACCCTGATCCCGTTATTGTTCTGGTTATCGTTTCTTGAACTTAGCCAAGCTCGCCGACACAGGCACGACGGAAGATTTCGGCATAATCAGCCACCGAAAGTTCAATCGGGTTGCCACCATCGGACGGATCACCCTTGGCTTTGGTCGCGACTTCGTCGGCTCGGTTTACGTCGACACCGATTTCCGCCAGCGTATTGACGATGCCAAGACGGGTACGGAACGCCAGAACCCATTCAAACAGGGTGTCAAAGCCCGGTGCGGCAAGGCCCAGCAAACGGCAAATCGTTTCGCAATTGCCTTCAATCGCACGGCGGTTGGCCCGCATGACATACGGCAAAAGGATGGCATTGGTCAGACCATGGTGGGTATCAAAAATCGCCCCGATCGGATGGGCCAGTGCGTGAACACCGCCAAGCCCCTTCTGGAAGGCTGTTGCCCCCATCGACGCTGCCGAAAGCATATCGGCGCGTGCCTCGATATCCTTGCCATTGTCATAGGCGCGCGGCAGCGCGTCGGCAATCAGGCGCATACCTTCAATGGCCACACCATCCGCCATCGGATGATAACCCGGCGCACAATGGGCTTCGAAACAATGAACAAACGCATCGACACCAGTGGCCGCCGTCACATGCGGCGGCAGGCCAATGGTCAGTTCCGGATCGGAAATCACGATTGCTGGCAACATCTTCGGATGGAAGATGATTTTCTTTTCATGCGTGTCTTCTTTGGTAATCACGCTGGCACGGCCCACTTCGGAACCGGTGCCCGACGTGGTCGGAACGGCAACAATCGGGGCGATACCAGCCGGATCGGCGCGGGTCCACCAATCACCGATATCCTCGAAATCCCACATCGGGCGGGTCTGCCCTGCCATCAGAGCAACGGCCTTGGCCGCGTCAAGGCCCGAACCGCCACCAAAGGCAATCACACCGTCATGACCGCCGGCACGATAGACCGCCAGACCGTCTTCAACGTTTTTGCCTGTCGGGTTGCCTTTGACCCCGGCAAACAGCCCGGTCGGAAGTCCTGCGGCTTCGTTTGCGGCAATCGCATCACGTACCATCGGCAGATCCTTAAGACCCTCGTCGGTGATCAGCAACGGCTTTTTCATGCCGGTTGCCTTGCAGGCATCTGCCAGTTCTGAAATACGGCCCGGACCAAAACGCACGGAGGTAGGGAAGTTCCAGTTTCCAACAATCTTCTTGGTCATTTCTGTATCCTTTGCGCGCAAACGCGACGTTAAATCTTGGTCCGCAGGTGGAAGCTTTTCGGCCGGGTCAGGGATTCGTAACCCAGTTTCGAAAGCGTGCATCCACGTCCCGAATTTTTCACACCCGTCCAGGCCAGTGCCGGATCAAGGTAATCTGCACGGTTCATGAAAACCGTTCCGGTCTGAAGCCGGTCACCAATCGAAAGGGCGGCATCTTCATCCGCCGTCCAGATCGATGCCGTCAGGCCGAATTCACTGTCATTCATCAGGGCAATGGCTTCCTCGTCGGACGTCACTTTCATGATGCCGACAACCGGGCCAAAGCTTTCCTCGCTCATGACGCGCATCGAATGATCGACATTGATCAAGACCTGCGGTGCCAGATACGGGGTGCCTTCCTTGTTGGCGGCAAATTTCGACGGGTCGATCAATGCCTTTGCGCCGTCGCGGATGGCATCGGCAATCTGGCCCCGTACGAAGGCCGCTGATGACGCACGCACCATCGGGCCAAGATTGGTTTCCGTATCAATCGGGCTGCCAAGGCGGTATTGCGATACAAGATCGGCAGCCTTCTCTACAAAGGCATCAAAAACGCTTTCATGGGCGTAAATCCGTTCAATCCCGCAGCACGACTGTCCGCTATTAAAGAACGCGCCATCAATGACGTTTTCCACCGCATGATCGATATTGACGTCCGAACGCAGATAAGCCGGGTCCTTGCCGCCAAGCTCCATACCGGTCGCGATGAACTTGCCACCAACCGCTTTCTGAACCGCATGGCCGCCCGGCACTGAGCCGGTGAAATTGACGAAATCAACACGGATGTCGCCCATCAGTTTTTCCGCATCCGCATGGCTCAGATGCAGATACTGGAACAATCCCTTGGGCAGACCGGCGGCTTCAAACGCATCGGCAAAGCGTTCTGCACAAAGCGGGGTCTGGTGCGAATGTTTCAGCACCACCGCATTCCCGGCCATAAGGGCCGGAACAACGCCGTTCACAGCCGTCAGATACGGGAAGTTCCACGGTGCGATAATCGCAACAACGCCCAATGGATCACGACGGATGAAACGGTTAAAACCGGGCTTCTCGCCCGGATTGTAATCGCCAAGCGCCTCAGGTGCGATGTCGATCATATAATCGGCGCGTTCCTTGAAACCGTTAACCTCGCCACCGGCTTGCGAAATCGGACGGCCCATCTGCCAGCTGATCTCAGCGGCAATTTCATCCTTTTTCGCAACAAAGGCGGCAACCGCCTTGCGCAGGATTTCCTGACGTGTCGCGACCGGCACATTGCGCCATTCGGCCTGTGCGGCACGGGCAACATCAAGTACCTTGTTGATCTCGGCTGCACCGGCAAGCGGACGCTCGACATAAACGGATCCATCAACGGGCGAGATGGTGCGTAAACTCTCAGACATGATGCCTCACAATTGGAGAATGAGTTAGGGCGCGAAGATATGTGACCAGGCGCGAAGCGACGATGCGTCGCCGCGTGCAACAGATCAAATGATTTCGAAGTAACGCTGCATTTCCCAGTCGGTAATCGCCTTGCGGAATTCGCGTTCTTCCCATTCCCGCGACTGGGCGTAATGGGTCACGAATTCTTCACCAAACAGCGATTTTGCCGCCTCGGATTTGCGCAAACGTCCGGCTGCCTCGTAAAGCGTTGCAGGTAAGCTCGTATCTTCGGGGAATTCCTGCGCATAGGCGTTGCCGACGACCATTTCGCCCGGCTCCACCTTGTTTTCAATGCCCCAAAGCCCCGAGCCGATTGCAGCCGAAAGCGCGATATAGGGGTTAATATCCGCCGCCGCAATGCGATATTCAATGCGTTGCGACTTCGCACTGCCCGGAATAACGCGAAGCGCTGTGGTACGGTTTTCAACACCCCACGTTGCCGTCGTCGGTGCCCAGAAACCCGGGATCAGTCGCGAATAACTGTTTACCGTGCAGGCCACCATCGACAGCAGTTCCGGCATCAATTTCTGCTGACCGCCGAGGAACCAACGCATTTCATCGGACATATTGTGCGGCTTGTTGGCGTCATAAAATGCCGCCCGGCCATCCTTGCCCTTGATCGAAACATGCATATGCCCCGACTGTCCCGGCCAATCAGGTGACCATTTCGCCATAAAGGTCGCCATCCATCCGGCACGCTGGGCCAGAACCTTGGTAAAGGTTTTGAACAATGCGGCTTTATCGGCGGCTCTTAATGCTTCGTCATGACCGATGGCGGCTTCCAGCACACCCGGACCGGTTTCGGTATGAAGTCCCTCAATCGGGAAATCCATGCTTTCACCCAGTTCAAGCAGGTCATGATAGAATTCCGAATGCACGGAATTGCGCAGCATCGAATAACCGTAAAAACCCGGCGTAATGTTCTTGAGATTGCGATAGTTCTTTTCACGCACAGAATGCGGATCTTCCTCGAACAGGAAAAACTCGAACTCGCAGGCAGCCGACACGTCATATCCCATCTGATCGGCTTTATCGAGGACACGGCGCAATGTGCCACGCGGGCAAACCGTTTCCGCCCGTCCCTCGAACTCGCCAAGGAACAGGACGGTATCGTCTTCCATCGGCAATTCGCGGCAGCTTTCGGGGATCACGCGCACCGGTGCATCCGGATATGCCGTGTGCCATCCTGTAAACTCGGATTTGTCATAGAGCTGGTCATTTGAATCCCAACCCAGAACCACATCACAAAAGGCAAAACCGGAATCGAGTGCCGACAGGAATTTTTCGCGATGCATGTATTTGCCGCGCATGATTCCGTCGACGTCGAAAATACCGATTTTGACGAATTTGATGTCTCGTTCCTTAATCAGTTTTCGTGCGTCATCGGCGGTTTTGACATCCTTCGCCTGCATCGGCGGCCTCCTGTGATTTGGGCTTTGTTATTGTGTCGGACTGACCGGTTCCTGCCCGTTTTTGGTCATCGCGTCTTGTGACGTCTTGCTGCGTAACATAAATTACACTATGTAACAAATAAACATAAATTTTGATTTTTTGTATTATTTGTTACAAACCGGAACATCAACTAAACCCTAGGGAATGCAGGGAGCACAGACACAAATGATGCGCCTGCGCCCCCTGCCCGGTCAAATGTGACCATTCCCGATTGGCTTAGCTGTAACGATACGGCTTGCCCGCTTTTTCCATCACAGCAGCATACTGTTTGAAGATGTCCACAACTCTGGCGCAACGCGGGCTGGTCTGTGCAATCTCGTCCCAGAATTTATGTGCTTCGGCTTCAACCGTCGCCCATTCCGCATCGGGGATCGAGGTCAGCTTCAGCTTCGTACCCTGGGTCCGAAGCTTGGCTTCACCACCCCAGTACCAATGCTGGCGATAATAGTGCGAGCTGTCCATGCACAGCTTGAACAGAACTTTCAGATGTTCCGGAAGTTCGTTCCAGCGTTCTTCATTGGCAAAGAAAGAACCACACCATGCACCGGAAATGTTGTTGGTCAGGAAGTAGTTGGTCACATCGGCCCAACCGACCGTGTAATCCTCGGTGATGCCCGACCACGCAATCCCGTCAAGCTCGCCGGTCTGAACAGCAACCTCGATATCTTCCCACGGCAGGGTGACCGGTACAACGCCAAAGCGCGACAGGAACTTGCCTGCCGTCGGGAAGGTAAAGACGCGTTTGCCTTTAAGGTCTTCCAGACTGTTGATCGGATCAACGGTTGCAAAATGGCACGGGTCCCATGAACCGGCCGAAAGCCATTTGACACCTTCAACTTCGCCATATGCCTCGTCCCAGATTTCATTCAGGCCGTATTCCTCAAACAGAACCGGAACATCAAGGCTGTAACGGGTCGCAAACGGGAAATAGCCACCAAAGACCGAAATATCGACCGGAGCCGCAATCGAGTCATCATCGGACTGAACCGCATCAATGGTACCGCGCTGCATGGCACGGAACAGCTCGCCGGTCGGAACCAGCTGATCGGCGTAATAAAGTTCGATTTCCATTTCACCGTTGGCGACCTTGTTAAAGGCATCAATCGCTGGCTTGATAACATGCTCGCCCAGTGCCGGACCGGCATAGGTCTGCAAACGCCAGGTGATCTTGGCATTCTGCGCCTTGACATAAGGTGCGGCAAAGGCGGTCGTACCCGCTGCTGCGGTTGCAACACCGGCTTTTTTCATAAAGTCGCGTCTCGTCGTCATTGTATCATCTCCCTGATCGATGAAGTTCGTTAACGCATTCATTAACTGCCCTGCCCGCCTAACGGGTCTGGCAGCGCCTCCTGTTGTTGGAAATTCAAACCTCCCCTGAATTGATTTTGTTTTGAACGGCGGGGCCTTCTGCGACCCCGCCGGTATCGGATTCGTATTGTTACCGGGCGTAATGCCATTCCGGCAGCCACAGCGCGATCTGCGGGAACACCATCACAATGCCAAGCGCCATCGCCATGATGATCACAAACGGTGTGATGGATTTATAGATGTCCTTTAACGTCACCTCTGGCGGGGCCATGGCACGCATCAGGAACAGGTTGTAGCCGAACGGCGGCGTCATATAGGCGATCTGGCAGGTGATGGTATAAAGCACGCCATACCAGACCAGATCGAAACCAAGTGCGCCGACCAGCGGCACATAAAGCGGTGCGACAATCACCAGCATCGCCGTGTCATCAAGGAACATGCCCATCAGGATGAAGGAAATCTGCATCATGATCAGGATCTGCCACGGACCAAGTCCAAGCTGATCGACAAAGAAACTTTCAATCGCCTTGACCGCACCCAGCCCGTCAAACACCGCACCAAATGCCAGTGCCGCCAGAATGATCCACATAAACATGCAGCTGATCGAAAGTGTCTTGCGAAGGGTTTCTTCCATGACCCCACGGGTCAGGCGACGCTTGGCAAAGGCGGCAATGGTCGCGGCAAGTGCCCCCACCGCCGAACTTTCCACAAGCGACGTAATCCCCATCAGGAACAGACCGGTCATCGAGAAAAAGATGAACAGCGGAACAATCCCCGCCTTCAGCAATCCGATCTTGTCACCCCAGGTGATTTCCGCGCGCTCTTCCTTGCTCAGTGCCGGGCCCATATCGGGCTGCAGCCAGCAGCGAATGGCGATATAAACGATGAACATCGCGGCCATCAGCAACCCGGGAAATACCCCCGCCAGCCAAAGCTGCCCTACAGGCTGACGCGCGATCATGCCATACAGCACCAGAACCACACTTGGCGGCACAAGGATGCCAAGCGAACTGCCCGCCTGAATAACCCCGGTCACCATAATCTTGTCATAGCCGCGTCGCAAAAGTTCCGGCAGCGCGATACTCGCTCCGATCGCCATGCCCGCAACGCTCAGCCCGTTCATGGCCGAGACCGCCACCATCAAAACAATCGTCCCGATGGCAAGGCCACCGCGGACCGGCCCCATCCAAACATGGAACATCCGGTAAAGATCGTCTGCCAGACCGGATTCGGAAAGCATGTAACCCATATAGACAAACAGCGGCAGTGTGAGAAGCGGATACCACTTCATCAGCTTCATCGCTGCACTGAACGCCATTTCAGAACCGCCATCCCCCCACATGCCAAGCGCGAAGACAACGGCAACAAAACCAATGGCACCAAAAACCCGTTTCCCAGTCAGAAGCATCAGCATCATCGTGGAAAACATCAGAAGAGCGATCATCTCATAACTCATGAAAGGCTCTCCCCGCGGGCGGCTGCCACATCTTTGAAGAAGGTTGCAATCGCCTGCAGCAACATCATGAACACGCCAAAGGTCATAATCGCCTTGATCGGCGACATCGGCGGCGACCACGCGGAATAACTGGTTTCACCATACTCGAACGCATAGGCGGTCGATGAAACGCCGCCATACAGCAGAAACGCCAGATAGAAGATCAGAAACAGGATTGTGATTGCATCAAGCCCGGCCTGTTTGCGCGGCGACAAGGCGCCATACAGCAAATCCATCCGAACGTGCGAGTCCAGCTGCATGGAATATCCCCCACCCAGTAGGAAATACGACACCATCAGGAACTGCGCGGTTTCCAGCGTCCAAAGGGCCGGAAATTCCATAAGCTTGGTGGCCGCGGAATATAAAAGCACCGCAAGCATCGCAAAGATCAGATACATCGCAAACCGGCCGATGATCCGGTTCACGCAATCGACCCATCTGACGTAGGTCTTGATAAATTCAGGCATCTAACGCCACCCCAACATCTCCCTGTTCTATCGGTCGCAACAGCGGCTGGCCTGTCATCTGCAAATACGATCCTCACCGTTCGCATCCGGCGGACACGAACGGTGATCCGAAATGCCTTACCGCCCGGAAAAACCCGACAGGTCGAACATCGACACCAAATCTGGATGGAAGTATCCGCAGCCCTGACAACCCATATTGCATCCCCTTGTCTGCACTACCTTTTGCAAGGCCGTACCGTGTGATGAACCGCCTCCCGGGCGACCGACTTTTGCCAAGCCGTTGAATTGTTGCACCGCTTTTTGCGGCGCGGGTTTTATCCCCTCTGTAACGAACGTTACATGATTTCAATTTTGATGACAAGAATATCAAATATTGTAAAATTCATTACAATCATTGTATTTGTATGTCAGACAAGGTAAACCGCGCCCGAACAATGCATAAGCGCACTTTGCGGGTGTTTGGCCATTCCATGCGGATGGCATAACCGGGGAAATCTCGCCTTTGAATGTGAAGCAGCAGGCTACAAAGCCAACGGTCGCCGAACAGATCACGCAAAAAGCCGATACACTGACCGCATCGGAACGCAAGCTCGCCCAAGCTCTGCTTGGTAACTATCCGATGGCTGGCCTTGAAACGGTGGCGACCTTCGCCGAACGGTGTGGCGTTTCTGCCCCAACGGTGCTGCGTTTTGCCAGCAAGATCGGCTTTGACAGCTATCCCGACATGCAGGCGCGCCTGCGCGGCGAACTCGAAGCCCGCCTGCAATCGCCTTTAACGCGAAGCAGTCTGCCCCGCTCGCGCAATCATTCCGGTCATCCGATGGGGGAATTGCTTCATGAAATGACTGAGGCCACCATCAGCAACATCCGCACAAGCCTTGCCAATATCAATCCGGCCGAACTGCAAAGTGCCATCGAACTGATCGGCGACTGCAAGGGATCGGTCTATATCCTTGGCGGGCGGTTCACCTCCGCCCTTGCGGTATATGCCTATGAACATCTGCGCACCATGCGAAGCCACGTTAGGCGCGTTTCGGGCCAAAGTGCCAAATGGGCCGAAGACCTTCTGGATATCGGCAAACGCGATGTGCTTCTGGTCTTCGACGTCCGGCGTTATCAGGCCGATGTCATTGCCTTTGCCGAGGCCGCCGCAAAACAGGACGCCAAAATCATCCTGTTTACCGATCAGTGGCTCAGTCCGATTGCGCAATTCGCCCGGCATGTCTTTCCGGTGCGCATCGAAACCGGCACGACATGGGATAGCTCGGCGGCCAGCATGGTGATGCTTGAAACCCTGCTTGAAGGGGTCGGGCAGCATAACCCGGAACAGGTGCGTGCGCGCATCAAACATCTTGAAATGCTGCGCCGCCCGCCGCAATCGTAATACGTAGCGTATATTCGCCGCAGTAATGATTGAAACCACCGCCGCACCGCGATAGCTTGGGGCATAATTTTTATCCCCAAATACCGGAGCCGCACCGATGCATCCCTTTTTCATTTTCGTGAAATGCGATCTGGGCAAAGCCTATGACGTTGCCACAGCACTGGTCGAGGAAATCGAAGGGGTCTCGGAAGTCTATTCGATCTCCGGCCCGTTCGAACTGCTGGTCAAGGTCTATATCGAGGACGGGCAGGATATCGGGCGCTATGTGAACGAAAAAATCCATCTGCTGCCCCATATCAAGGACACCCAGACAATCATTACCTTCAACGCTTTCACCTGATTTTCTGCAAAGATAAAAGATATACTAACAAAAAACGCGGTGAGATTTTCGCCGCGTTTTTTGTCGGTACCGCATCTGATGCTAGTTGCGCACCACATCGCGGATCACATCAAGGATGATATCGGTCCCCTTTTCAATCAGGACCACATCATTGCCGACAATCTGGCGAATGGCATCCGAACGATATGGCAGACGCGACTGAAAATCCGCCGGAAGATCGCGCTTGGCAATCCCCGGGGGTAAGGTGCCGCCGCGCTCAAGCTTCATGGCAATGCCTGGTGGCAATCCGTCTTTGCCGTTGTCCTTGCTCTTGCCACCTTTGCCTCGATTTTCGTCATCGCCAATATTGCGGTCAACCGCATCAAGCACGTCATAAATGATACGCCGTTCTTCTTGGCTAAAACCACCCGATTGCGCGATTTCGTAAACTGGCGCAGCAGCCGGTTTGCTCGCAGCCGCCGTTGCCGTCAGAACCATCACTGCCAGCAAGGTCGAACCCGCAAGTAACAATGGTTTGGCGATGGACTTGAACTGATCGAAATACATCATCGCAACCTCGTCGGATTATTAAAGCTGATCCATCATAGATGATGTTCGAGAACGCCATTAGCGAGCCCGCCTGATACGATAACGTTTGAAATGATTGTTTTATTCCCGGTCCAAAAGAAAAAAGCACCCTTTTGGGGTGCTTTGATCAATGGCGGACAAGGAGGGATTCGAACCCTCGATGGGGCTTTTGACCCCATACTCCCTTAGCAGGGGAGCGCCTTCAGCCACTCGGCCACTTGCCCTTATCTCTTTGCTGTTCCGTGCGGAACGACGCCTTTCTTAAACATCGCATCATCCCATGTCAATGCCGGAAACAGGCGATCTGGTCGTTTTCTTTTATCAAATCGGGCGAATGAAACCACCAGCTTTTTGAGGGGCTTTGCCATTGCCTTTTGCGGTTGAGGATCAAAAGAGTCTTCAAACCATCATATTGCTGTCATCGCAGCGAAAAACTTGGCTGTCATAAGGGCACTGTAAGCTTCTTTTTCCGGTTTGAACCCGTCAGAGACAGAAAGCAGGTTAAAGCATCATGCGCACCATCTATCAGAGCACGGATGACAACGGTCATACCCTTCGCGCCCTGAAACTCAGCAAGGAAGGCCACACAAGCCCGGTCTATCTCGGTCTTGTCATTCATGATCGCGAAGTGCTGTTTCGCACCCGTGAAAACTCATCTCGTGAATTTGTCCTGCAAAAGATCAAGGAATTCGTCGCGGCCCACAGCCCGACAATGAATGCACAACCGGCCTGAGGGCCGGTTTTTTATTGCCCGGATACAGCGGCGCGGTCATTCCCGCCCGTGACACCACGCGATACGAGATCGCGCCGGGGCGACACTCCCCGTTCGCCCTGCAACTCGAACCGCCGGTCGTTTGACCGGCGGTTTCTTTATGTACGTCATGCGCCTTGCGTCACCGGTTTGCGGCCCCCCGCCCACATCAGGAAAATGGCAACCAGAAGCACCGGCAAAACACCGAAATTGATGATGTTCCAGCCCGCCCCGGCAATCAGCGCACCTGCCACCAGCGATGCCACGGTTCCGGTAATGCTGTTGCCAAGCTCCATCAGGCTTTGCGCATGGCCGCGTTCCGATGCGTCATGCCCCTCGCCCAAAAGCGTCGTCCCCGCCAGAAGCATCAGGTTCCAACCGATCCCAAGCAAGAACGAACTGATGAGAAACGCCGAAAAACTGATCCCCGACACGGCAAAGGCCACACTGAACACCAGCGCCAGCGCGCCGACCATCGCCATCAAACGCGCGCCAAACCGATCAATCATCGGGCCGGCGACAAAGGCCGGTAAAAACATGCCGATAATGTGCCAGCGAATGACATTCGCCGCCGTATCGACATCAAACCCGCAAAACTTCATGGCAAGCGGTGTTGCCGTCATCACAAGGATCATGATGCCATGCCCCGCGGCACTGATGGCAATCGCCCCGCGCAACCTTGGACGGCGCAACAGTTCCAGCATGACCGCACCACCGGTGCGCGTTTTTGCCGGAACCCCGCCATCACGCAACATCAACATGATCAGGGCTGCGATGGTCGCCAACCCGGCCAATGCCAGATACGATCCGGAAAACGGAATCGCGACCATGTTACGCGTATAGCTGGCAATTTCCGGCGCGATCAGCGCCGCCAGAATACCTCCACCAACCACAAGTGCCGCCGCACGACCTTTCTGATCATCGCGGACCGCCTCAAGGGCGGCATAACGGTAATACATTGCCGATGCCTGATATCCGCCAATCAAAAACGTGCCCAGACACACCAGCAAAAATTCCGCCTGATACACACCACCCGCCACGACAGCACCGCCAACCACGCCGCTCGCCGCTCCCAGAAACAATCCCGTGCGCCTGCCATAATGCTGCATGATCATCGACAGCGGATGCACACAAACCAGATTGCCCACAACCAGCAAGGCCAATGGCAGGGTCGCCAGTTCCGCCATCGGTGCCAGATCAATTCCAATCAGTGATGTCAGGGTTATCCCGATCAGCGAACAGGACCAGTAAAGCGCCTGGGCAATAAATAGCAGACGCACTGATCCATTGGTCAGTAACAGCATGTTGCCAACTCCAATAAAAACAGATGATTAAGAAAATATCTTCGCCGTTCACCTAAACCGGAACGGCCACCGGCCTTCGTCCGAAACGATCAGCATATTCCTGCGGACTGACAGATAAATGGCGTTGAAAGGCCCGGCGCAGGGTTTCCGGATGACCAAAACCGCAAAGCCGCGCCACACGCGTCACCGTCATGCCATCATCATGCAAAAGGGCACGCGCGGCTTCGATCCGGACCCGTTCAACATAACGTGCCGGTGTCATGCCAAGGTCGCGGGTAAATACGCGCGAAAAAGTCCGCGCCGACATGCCCGCTCGAAGGGACAATGCCTCCAGCGACAGATCACCATCCAGATTGCCCGGTATCCATTCCAGCAACCCGGCAAGCTGTGCCGTGGTTCCGATGGCGGGTGTCAGATAGGCAGAAAACTGTGCCTGCCCGCCCGGCCGTTTTAAGAACATCACCAGACGTCGTGCTACGGCAAGGGCAATTACCCGCCCGTGATCCGCCTCCACCAGTGCTAGCGCCAGATCAATACCCGCCGTCACCCCGGCCGAGGTAAAGATATGTGGATCGCCATCCAGGCCCTGCGCATCATAACTGTACAAACGATCTTCGGTTACATCGACCTTGGGGAAACATTTGCGCATCTCATCACATCGCGACCAATGCGTGGTTGCCAGACGCCCGTCCAACAATCCTGCCTCGGCAAGGATCAACGCTCCGGAACAGACCGAACCAAGCCTTGGCACGCACATTTCGACCTGCACCAGCCAATCCAGTATATCCCGCCGCTCGCGCACCCGATTGACACCATCGCCCCCGGCAATCAGCACCGTATCGGTCGCTTGCAGCTCCAACTCCCGCCAATCCAGATCGGCATACAGCCTGAAACCGCCCGATGTCGGCACTGGCCCTGCCGCATCGGCAATCACCAGCACCTCATAGCCGCGTTCACGCCCCTGCCGCTCCAGCTCGGCATTGGCGGATGCAAAAACCTGTAAGGGCCCGACAACGTCAAGGCTCATGACATCGTCAAAGGCAAAACAGGCAATCATTCTGATGCTTGTGGTGTTGATAATGCGCTCTGGCATGGCGATCCCCTTTAATCAGGAATGCAGCATGCCTCACGAAACGAATGGCAACAATGACAAACACCCCACGAATCTTGCCACAGCGTATGCTGCAACAATCTTCGCGGGATGTGTCTCTTCGCAGTTTTTACTGCGTCTCCCCACCAACCCCGGGTTCAGCCACCCTAAAAACCGCTTCGCTGCAGCAGGGCATAGAAGTCACGAATCGTGCCTTCCTTGGCCGTTATGTCCTTGATGTCATCAACCAGCTTGTCGGTGAAATTGGGCTGCTTCAAATATCCGACGACCCTTTTTCGCGCCATCGATGCCGACTTTCCCTCAATCAGCACGCCACTCGAACAGAATTGCACCAGCATATAGGCGCGCTTGCGCAGATGAAGCGACGGATTGTCGATCCGCTCGATCACCTTTTCACGCACCAGATAATCGGCCAGGCCCTCGTCCAGCATTCTTCCGATCCGCTGTTTTTGTTTGTTCGGCAGTTCTGAGTCCAGAAGTGCCTGGTTCATTGCGCTAACAGTTACCATTTTGGCGCGTGGCTTCGCATCACTATCGCAGAAAGCCCGCAAACCCTGCATGTCTTTAACCGTACCCAAAAGCAGTTTGAATAACTCATCACCATAGCTCTCGACGATTCCGGAATTGGCAACGGCCAAAAGCCAAGACATTTTGCGCCAATTGGCTCGCAAACGTTCGGTGATTTCAGCCACTCCCTCAATCAAAGCCCGCGGACCGCCGATATTGCGTATACGTGCACCACGCTCGGCCAGCGCGGCGACCATTGGCCCGTCATAAGAAACCCCTTTTTCACTGATCAATCTGTCAAGAATACCCACCATGGGATCGGGGGCATTTTCCCGGTTTGTCAGGGTATTGGGACTGCGCAATTCACGAACAATGTAATCAAACATTGCATTCTGCGCACCTGCCAACAGACCGGCCCCAAACAGCGGATTAAGCAGCTCAAGGATATCATCTGCGGCTCCGGGATTACCGCGAGCTCGCCCCATCGCCAAGTCAATGTGCAGAATGATAGCCTCACCAAAGCTGCTCGAACTCCCTAGCAATTCCTTAAGGGCAACAGGAGAACCCAGGATATCCGTAACGACATCGTCCAGGATTTGGCGCGCTGCGTCGTCTTTCTCGTCACCCTTTAGCTGCAATACCAAATCCAGCTTTCCGACCCAGCTGCGGTTGGCTGACAACGCGCGCGTAAGCGCAACCATCGTTAGGAAGTCAGTATCTTCGGCAAGACGCAAGTTACCGATCTCATCACGAACTTGAGAAATGGTAACATCTTCAAATGCCGGAAGATCGACTTTTTCAACTTCACGGGCACGGGCGGCAAGCTGATCAATCGCTTCATGAAGCTTGTCCATAGCAGCCATGTAATCACCACCTGTCGCCCTGGCATGAATGCCCGCTACCTTGTCAACCGCTGTCGGCATCAATGTATCGTGGAACATCAGCTTTCGCAGGTTCTGGTAATTATACATTACCTCGGATGGTGTCAGAATTTCATGATCGAAATATTTGCGTAGCAGCCGATTGATGGTGGCCCGGCTTTCAAACTGTATAAGATCATTATCGGAATCACACAAAGGAGCATCGTCAATGTGCGAAATACGCACATCCTGATCATCGCCATCGCTGGAGCCAGCCTTCTCCAGAATCACTTTTTCGACATGACGACCGTCGGCACGCTCCCAATCTCGAACGACCCTGACAGCAGAGACTTTTGTTTTTAAAAGCTTCTCAGCCTCGCTGAGTGCCTCTCTTTCGACATCAAAGGTCGAATGAATGATCCAGCGGTCCCCACGCTGGACACGTACTTCAAATGTCTTATCCGACATACCGCGCACTGGCTCCCTAACGTCCTGTTTGGAGCGACATTTGCATGCCATTTCATAGTCAGGCGCATGTCCCAGTTATTGTGTTTATGTCTCTTTATAAGGTGAATATTGGGCTAAAAACAATAGATTGAATTCCGGTTCCCCAACAAAAAACCGACCAAATCAAAGATCGGGAGCCCTCTTCCGACCCGACATATTTTGGGTTACCTGTAAGACTGGGCAATAGAATCACTAAGCCGCCCCAAAAGGACACTCATGGCAGCGACAGTTGCCTCGGTTGTTGTATCCTTGGGAACCACGGAATCGGTAAACCGTTCGGATACGGCGGTTTCACCCGAATTGAAATTGACAATTTTCCAGCGCGCTGCGATCTGCACCGAACCGTCCGGCTGACGTTCGAACTGTCCCAGATCGACCACGATCTGCCAGACAACCCCGTCGCGCGAGTTCCACGGGAATGTCTCGATCCGCTGCGGGCTCAACCGATGGTCAAGGTTTTCGATCAACACCCGCTGAATGTTTTCATCCAGCGGCTCGGCCCAGCGATCAAACTGGTTGATCACCAGCCGGTTGTCACTACTGCGCGTCACAATCTGGCTGCGATCAAGATGGCTTGGGATGGTTATCGGTCCCACCCCCATCACCGCCGTTCGGGTGGCCCCCGACGGGGCTGCAACATCGTCGGGGGATAACAGATAATAACGTTCCTGAACCGGTGTGCTGCACGCGAACAGGAAGCCAAGCGATGCCAAGAACACCCCCGCGATCAGCCGCTTGCGAATTGTCGCCGTTGTTTTCGGTTTCATTTGCATTTCCCGCATCATTCTTCCTCCCGGCGGCCCGGTTTGCCCAGGATCAGAGCATTCGGATTTTGCTCAAGGAAATCGGCCAGATCCCGCAACGACCGGGCTGCCGCCGAAAGCTCTTTCAGAGTTTCCTCAAAATTATAGCGGATCGGCGAATTCGGCGATGTCACGTCACGTACACCGCCAAGTGCAACCTGCGCGGATTCTAGCGCCTTCTGAGTGGCTGGCAACACGCTGGTATCAAGGTTCGTCACAAGCTGGTTCACCCCGGCAGCCGCCTGTTTCAGGCTATCCATGCTCTCAATGATCGCAGGCGATGTAACAATGTTCTCCATCCCCTCGACAGTCCCCAGCAGTCGAATGCCGATTTCCTCAATCGGGAATGTTTCAACCTTTTCAAGCAACGAGGACAGGGAATTGCTGATCTCGTCGATCTTTTGCGGCAATGTCGGCAATTCTGGAATTTTCCCCTGCGCATCGCCCAGATAGCGGGGTGGTGTCACCGGATACATGCCCAGATCAACAAACAGCTGGCCGGTTATAAAGCTCCCGGTTTTCAGACGTGCCCGCAAACCACGTTCGACCAGAACATCCATGATCTTCGCATAATCGACATCGGCGGTGTCCTGATTGCCGACCATTTGCACCCGTTCGGGCTCCAGCGTCACTTCAACAGGCACCCGGAACGATTGATTGGGAACGACATATTCCAGATTGACGCTGTTGACCGTGCCGACGCGAATGCCATTGAATTCAACCGGCGCGCCGGGCGAAAGCCCGCGTACAGAGGAATCGAAATACAGCATGTATTTCTGCGTGATGCCATACGCCAGAATTTCCGCCTGTTTACGGCTGTCATTTAACCGGAACACCGTATCGGGTTTCGCTGTTTCCGAATTCAGGCTTTCGTCAGGCGTATAGAAATTGATGCCACCGGCCAAAACTGATCGAACAGATTGGGCACGCACCGATACGCCTTCCGCATTCAGATCAAGACTGATGCCGCTGGAATTCCAGAAACGCGTATCGCGCTTG
This sequence comes from Thalassospira permensis NBRC 106175, assembly GCF_000714555.1. NCBI lineage: Bacteria > Pseudomonadati > Pseudomonadota > Alphaproteobacteria > Rhodospirillales > Thalassospiraceae > Thalassospira > Thalassospira permensis. The sequence continues at coordinate 71,595 of NZ_AUNC01000002.1, forward strand.
ACCAATCCATCAAACGGCTTGCGGACATAGATCGGGATCGACACCTTTTCGGCTGCGGAATCCAGATTGGTATCAAGGACCTCGCCAACCTCTACCCCGCGCAGAAGAACCGGCGTTCCCGACGCGACTGAACCAAGTTCCTCCGCCATCAGGATAAACCGTGTTCCGTCCGATCCATCAGGCACATATTCCGGTTCTTCCGATCCGGTAAACTCGCGGGCCTCTTGGCCAGACCTGTCTGGAACCGCTTCGATATAAGCCCCTGAAACGATGGTCTGAAGGCCGGAAATCCCCTGTGCGGAAACGCGCGGGCGTACCACCCAGAATTTGGTTTTATCGGTCAGATAGGGTTCAAAATCCGAATTCATCCGCATCGTCAGAACCACATGCCCGAAATCCTCGCTCAGATTGATTTCGGTAACCTGTCCGACATCAACATCACGATACCGCACGGCGGTTTTGCCCGCGGTCAGTCCCTCGGCCGTTTCGAACGTCACGGTAACTTCTGGTCCTTTGGCTGCCGCATCGCGCCACAAAAGCCAACCGCCGATGATCAACGCGACAATCGGCACGATCCAGATGACCGGCAGGTTCTGAAATGCCTTTTTCACATCGGGCCTGCCTGGCTGCCCCTGACCGGCATTCCGGCTGGTGTCGTCCGTCATGATGACATCCCCTGTTCCTTTTGCATTCCCGCCCGATCCCAGATCAGCCGCGGATCAAATGCCATTGCCGACAGCATGGTCAGAATGACCACGGCACAGAAGGCCACAGCACCAAAGCCCGGTGCAACGGTTGCTATGTTACCCAATTTCACAAGTGCTGCCAGTATCGACACCATAAACACATCAATCATCGACCAGCGCCCGATCAGTTCGGTCACGCGATAGATCAATGTCCGTTCGCGAAGCGGCCCGGCAAGCCCCAGACCCGTTGCGGCATAAACCCAGCCAAGCAGGATAATCTTCATGATCGGCACCACGACGCTGGCGGTGAAGACAACAATCGCAATCGGCCATTGCCCGGATTGCAACAGCACCACCACCCCGGAAAGGATCGTATCGGATTCCGCCCGCCCCAGATAGGTGATCGTCATGATCGGAAAAATGTTGGCCGGGATATACAAAACGACCGCTGTCACCAGCAGTGCCCAGGCCCGCGACAGGCTGCCCGACTTGCGATGATGCAGATGCGTCCCGCAACGCGGGCATTTGCCCCCGGTTTCCCGTGCGGCACTGTCCGTTACGACAAACGCACAGATCTCGCAGGTCATCCAGCCTGTTGCCTTCTCCTGCCCGGTACCGGCACGCAATTCTTCCAGATCCTCTAACGTCGCATAGCGCAAATTTTCCGGCGCCAGTCGCCGCCAGATCGTCCTTGGATCCAGCGTCGTGCTCATCAGCAATGTCGTCGGGATCAGAAAGCAAACTGCATAAAAGGCAGGCCCGGCAATGACATCGGCAAAATCCGTAAGCTTGGTCAGCGCGACCAGAAGTCCGATCAGAAACACATCAAGCATCGACCAAGGCCGAATAACAGCCAAAACACGCCAGACTGCCCGCAAGCCCGGCACCACGAACCCGAAATAAAGCGGCGCGAGCACATAGATATAAGCCCCGATCAGCATCAGCGGGGCAGCAATCGACGTCAACGCGACCATAAAGGCCAGAAACGGGAACCCCTCCTGCCAGAAGGTCACAACCCCGCTCAGCAACGTATTGCTTTCGGTGCGTCCTTCCATGGCAAAGGTCAGGATCGGAAATGAATTGGCAATCAGAAACAGGACAAGTGCCGTAATGGCAAAGGCCAGAGGCCGTTCAACCGTACCCTTCTGCGCCTGATACAAGGGCGACCCGCACCGGATGCAACGTGCCACAAAGCCCGGTGGAATGTCGTCTTCGACATGCAGGTAATCGCAATGTTCACAGGCAACAAGGCGATGCGACATTCAATCTTCCTGTTTCCATAAGGCATTAGCGCACAATCTGGAAGTCATATGAGTAAGCGGCAGAATTCATCCCCTGTCAAATCCGATTGGCAAAGCCGATGGATCGGCATGCCATATCGCCAAACCCGAAAACAAACGCGATCCCAACCGTTTAGTTCCCGATTTTGGGCAAATAATGGCGCGCTTCGCCCAGAACAATCTCGTTCACCTGCGACAGCAATCCGCTTTGCATATTCCAGTGATGCCAATAAAGCGGCCGTTCGATTACATGCGGACACGGCTGCACCAACCGTCCGCTCTGTAAACCCTCCGCCGCCTGATGCTCCTCAACCACGGCATAGGCGATACCCTGCTCGGCCACGGTAACGAAACCTTGTGAACTTGGCACCGTATGGGCCAGAAATTCCCCCGGCACCAATCCGAAATACCTGCTCAAGAACTGGTTTTGCAATTCGTCATGGCGCGAAAAATTTACCGCCGGGCAGGATCGCAACGCATCCGCCGTGACCCCATCGGCAAAATACCGGTCACGGAATTCCGGCGATACCACCATGATATAGCGCATCGAGCCCAATGGCCGCACCCGGCATCCCTGTATCGGATCGGGCCGCAAACTGACCGCGCCCAACACCGTTCCAGCCTGAAGTGCCTCGTGATTAAGGGCCTCGTCCTCAACCGTCAGATGCACCAGCAGGTCAAGCTCATCAAACAGCTTCTTGGGCACATTGAAAAACCATGTCGCCAGACTGTCGGCATTCACCGCAATCGCGATCTGGCCAAACCGGTTGGCCGAATGCAGCTTTGGCAGTTCATCATATAATTCCTGCTCAAGCAGACTGACCCGCTGATAATGCTGCAAAAGCCGCTTGCCCGCATCGGTCGCGGCAATCGGTTTAGACCGGATGATCAATGGCTGCCCCAGCCGGTCTTCCAGCAACTTGACCCGCTGCGATATCGCCGACTGCGTCAGACCAAGATCACGCGCCGCCTTTTCGAAACTGCCATGCCGGATCACCTCGGCACTGGCCTGCAACAGCTTGTAATCGATCATTTTATTATCCCCGCCTTATCCACCAGCCACGCATCCCCTTCATCGATGTATCGCCTACCACCAAAGATGTATCGCCCCCATCAGGGTATATCACCTGTCGTCACGACGATGCTTCCATGCTGCTAAAACAAGCTTGCGAGCCAAACGATACCAGGGCAGGCCATACGCTGCCTCGCGCACTTCTGTCATAAAATTTACTAATACTATATCATGATAATTCGATTTTCTTATTTCTTAAAACTGCTATCCCTGCCCCATCAACAGCGATTTTGCGGGATGAAAAATGCTTCTGACCTTTGCGACCGGATTTGGCCTTGGCGGCGGACTGATCATTGCCATTGGCGCGCAGAATGCCTTTGTTCTCGGGCAAGGATTGCGTCGCAACCATCCGGTGATGGTGGCATTTGTCTGTGCGCTGTGTGATGCCATCCTGATTGCTGCCGGGGTTGCCGGTTTGGGAACACTGGTTGCCACCTACCCGATCCTGACCCAAATCGCGGCATGGGGCGGTGCGGCCTTCCTGATCTGGTACGGGTTTGCAGCGCTCAGGCGTCTGTTTGAAAACGAAACCCTGTCAGAAAGCGATGTCAGGCAGGCGGGCTGGAAGGCAGTTCTGTCGACGACGCTGGCCGTGACCCTCCTGAACCCGCATGTGTATCTTGATACCGTTGTCATGCTGGGCGGGATTGGCGGGCAATTCCCAGCCGACGAACGGTTGACCTTTGCGCTTGGCGCGATGAGTGCGAGCTTTGTCTGGTTCTTTGCCATCGCGCTGGGCGCGGCGTGGCTGGCGCCCTATGTCGCGCGGCCAATTACCTGGAAAATCATTGATGGGGTCACCTGTGCGGTGATGTGGTTGGTGGCTTACAAGCTGATCGCACCGGAAATCACGTCCCTGATTTATTCCTGAGTAAAAATGAATAATCGATGTGATTAAACATTTTTTGTGAAAAATAGGGATTCGGGCGGCTTATTTGCCCATCGCTTCCTTGAAATGCTGTCGGCAGACCGAGACATAGCGATCATTGCCACCGATTTCGACCTGGGCCCCCTCGCGCACCGTATTGCCGTTTTCATCAACGCGCAGAACCATCCCGGCCTTGCGTCCGCAATGACAGATTGTCTTAAGCTCGCTCAGCTTGTCCGCCCAGGCCAGAAGCCATTTCGAACCTTCAAAAAGCTGCCCCTGAAAATCGGTACGGATGCCATAACACAGCACCGGCACGCCAAGCTTGTCGGCGACATCGGAAAGCTGCCAGACCTGATCCTTGGTCAGAAACTGTGCCTCGTCCACCAGCACGCAATCAATCCGGCCTTCATCCAGCTTTTCCTTGATCAGGGCGCACAGGTCGGTATTGCCGTCAAACAAGACGGCCGGGGCTTCAAGGCCAATGCGCGATGCGATCTTGCCGACACCGAACCGATCATCAAACGCCACGGTCAGCAGAAGCGTCTGCATGCCGCGTTCCTGATAGTTGAAGCTCGATTGCAAAAGCGTCGTCGATTTGCCCGCATTCATCGACGAATAATAAAAGAACAGCTTGGCCATGGTTTCCCCCGAAAATCATTATTGGGGAATAGCCGATCAATCGGGATTGATCAATATGACAACGGCAGCCAAAAACGGTTATCCGCCATTGCGACCCATATCGATATCGCGCAGTTCGCGGCGCATGAAATCAAGCAGCGACTGGATTTTGGCACTGCGCGTCACACCGGCCGGAAAGACGGCAAAAACTTCAAGATCGGGCAATTTGCAGTTCGGCAGAACATGCACGACATCGCCGCGCTCAATTTCATCGGCAATATCGCAAAACGGCACAACCGCAAGCCCGTGCCCGCCACGCAGGAATTGCAGACGGGCGGTTGCATTATCAACCCGGACACTACCCGATACCCGAATGGATTTTTCCTGATCATCGCAGATCAGGCGCAGGGTTTCGGGAACCCGGCTATACATCACCCAGTCATGATCGGCGAGCTGTTCGGGGGTTTCGGGCAAGCCCACCCGTGCAACATACCCCGACGACGCCGCAATGATCCGGTGGGTCTGATAGAGCTTGAAGCTTTTAAGCTCCGAGCTTTTAAGCGGCCCGGACCGGATGCCAATATCAATCCCTCGCCCGATCAGATCGACAACCTCGTCAGACAGATGAACATCAATCGCCACCCCGGGATAGGTTTGACGAAACCGGTCAAGGATCGGCACGATGCGAAGCGTGCCCAGATGCACCGATGAAGTGATCGATATTTTGCCGACCGGCTCGTCACGCAGGATTTCGACCCGCTTGCGGGCGGCCTCGGCCTCCAGCGCAATCGTCCGGCAGCTGTCGTAATAACGCGTCCCGGCATCGGTCAGACTGAAATTGCGGGTGCTGCGCCGAAGCAACGGCACGCCAAGCTTGGCTTCAAGCTGCCTGATCTGATGAGACACCGCAGCCCGGCTCAGCCCCATCTTGCGCGCCGCGGCAGAAAACCCGCCATCCTCGACCACGCGGGCGAAAATCATCATCGCCCGAACTTCATCCAGTGCTGACATTTCATGCGCTCATTTAATTTGACAATCTGTCCAATTCTTCGATCTGGCGCAAATTAGATCAGCATCCTACGCTTGGTGCAAATCCTATTCACATATCAAGGACCAAAACGATGCGTATTCTGATGATTGTGACGTCCCACGACAAAATGGGCGATACCGGCCACAAAACCGGTATCTGGCTGGAAGAACTTGCCGCCCCCTATTTCCGGTTCCGCGATGCCGGTGCCGATATCACGCTGGCTTCCCCCAAGGGCGGTCAGCCACCACTTGATCCCAACAGTCAGGTTCCCGATGCCCTGACCGAGGCAACCAAACGGTTTGAGGGTGACGAGGAAGCGCAAAAAGCATTCGCCAATACCGTGACGCTTGATGGCCTGAAAGCCGATGATTACGACGCGCTGTTTTATCCCGGCGGTCACGGGCCGCTTTGGGATCTGGCAACAGATGTCAAATCCATCGCACTGATCGAGGCATTTGTTGCACAGGACAAACCGGTTGCCGCCGTCTGCCACGGCCCGGCGGCATTCGTTAATGCCAAAACCAAAGACGGCAAGCCGCTGGTGGCGGGCAAAAAAGTCACCGGCTTCACCAATGACGAAGAAAAGGCCGTCGGCCTTGAAAAGGTCGTACCGCTTCTGATTGAGGACGAATTCACCAAACAGGGCGGCCTTTATGAACGCGCTGACATGTGGGCGTCCCATGCGGTTGTCGATGGCAAACTGGTAACTGGCCAGAACCCTGCATCCAGCGATGCGGCCGCAGATGAGGTTATCAAACTGCTTGGTAAATAATCGCTTGACCTTCCAGCAACTGGAAGCCCCATAGTCGGATTATCGAATCCAACCTGACGGAGCCACCGGAATGCTGAAACTGAAAGTCGATGAAATGAGCTGCGGCCATTGTGCTGCCACTGTTACCAAAGCTGTCGAGGGCGTTTCGGGGGTTGAGAAAGCCGATATCGACCTTGCAAAGGGCGAAGTAACCGTGACCGGCAATCCCGATGTCGCAGCCCTGATCGCCGCCATTGACGATGCCGGTTATCCGGCCCGCGAACTGGCCTGATCGATCAAGATATCCACGCGGAAGGCCGCCCCGATGGGCGGTCTTCTGCGTTTCGGTTTCCCGCATTCAGGCTTTGTCGACATGTTCGATATCAGGCAGGAAAATCGCAAGGAAACCAATGGCCGGTAACCATGCGCAAACCTGATAGACCAGCCCCAGCCCGAAATGATCAGCCATCACGCCAAGAATGGCCGCACCAATCCCGCCAAGCCCAAAGGCCAGGCCAAAGAACAGCCCGGAAATCATGCCAATACGCCCCGGCACAAGTTCATGCGCATAGACCACAATCGCCGAAAATGCCGATGACAGGATCAGACCGATGGCAATCGAGAGCATCACGGTCGCCCCCAATCCAACATAAGGCAGGATCAGTGCAAAGGGCAGTGCTCCAAGGATCGATACCCATATCACCTTTTTGCGACCAATCCGGTCGCCCACCGATCCGCCGATCAGGGTTCCTGCCGCGACCGAAGCCAGGAAAATGAACAGATAAATCTGCGCATCGCCTTCGGAGAGCGGGAATTTTTCCATGAGGTAAAAGACGTAATAGCTGGTGAAGCTGGCGAGATAGAACCATTTCGACAGCATCAGACAGAACAGAACCAGAAGGCCGCCAATCACCTGGCGTCGGGCCGGAAGATTTGCCGCCAGATGAACAACACGCGGGCGGCGCACGGCATGGCCGTTGCGTTTATACCAGCGCCCAAGAAGGGTCAGGATGACGACCCCAGCCAATGCGGCAAAGGCAAACCATGCCAGACTGCCCTGTCCGTGCGGCAAAACCACTGCGACCACCAGCAACGGCCCGATGGCTGAACCGACATTGCCGCCCACCTGAAACAGCGACTGCGCAAATCCATGCGCCCCGCCCGATGCCAGACGCGCCAGACGCGAGGATTCCGGGTGAAAGATCGATGATCCCACGCCGAGCATCGCACTGCCCACAAGCAGCATCGCAAAACTGGTTGCCGAGGACAGCACCAGAAGCCCCGCCATCGACATCCCCATACCAAACGGCAGGGAATAAGGTTGCGGCCGACGGTCGGTGAAATGGCCGATAAAGGGCTGCAACAGTGATGCCGTCACCTGATAGGTCAGGGTCAATAGACCGAGCTGCGCAAAGGATAGGTCAAAGCCGCCCTTGAACACCGGATAAGCCGCGACAAATAGCGACTGGATCATATCGTTCAGCAAATGGCAGAAACTGGCCGCACCCAGAACCGGCAAAACGGTTCGGGAGACTTGCGGTCGGTTGAGAACGGCTTCGTTCATCGGGGACCTCGTTGAAATGACATTAAACGCACGCCTTGGTGCGTTGATCGTCATTATAAAAATTGCAAAACGGCCCACCACCGCGTTAGGGTCAATTTATTACCAGACTGGGCCAATCATCACAGACAGGCATCAATGTCATCATTTCGCGAAGTTCCAAGACCGGTTATCGCATTGGGTACGGATTATCCCGATGGTCATGTGATTGCCGCCCATCGCCATGATCGCGATCAGTTGCTATATGGCATGACCGGGGTTTTGATGGCATCAACCCCACAAGGCGCATGGATGATGCCGCCCCAGCGCGGCATGTTGATCCCCGCTGGGGTCATCCACGAGGTCCGCCTGTTTGGCGATGTCAAAATGCGGTCGCTTTATCTGCGCCCGGACCGGCTTGGTGCGGCGGACAACCAGTGCAAGGTGGTCGGCATTTCATCGCTGATGCGTCATTTACTGATCGAAGCGGTTGCCGTCCCGGCGGAATATGACATGGCGGGTCGTGATGGTACACTGATGGCGCTGATCGAACATGAAATCAAACGGTTGCCGATCCTGCCACTGTCGCTTCCGCTACCGGAACAGGCCGCATTACGGGAAAAATGCCGTGCCTTTCTGGCATCTCCGACACCGCATGAAACCATCGATGACTGGTGCCATCATCTGGGCATGAGCCGCCGAAGCTTTACCCGGCAGTTTCGCAAGGAAACCGGATCAAGCTTTGTCGAATGGCGTCAACAGGCCTGCATCCTTGCCGCCCTGCCAAGACTGGCCGCAGGTGAAGCCGTTACAACGATTGCGATGGACCTTGGCTATGACAATCCCGCCGCGTTCAGCAATATGTTCAAACGCATCCTTGGCGCATCACCGCGCGATTACCGGACTGCGGGCACTTAGGAAAATATTTCGCCTCTGAGCTTGCAAAAAAAATGGAACATCAGGATCACTTCATCGGGCACCAAGCAAATTGCACATAGAAAAATGGTTAAGCCCGCATGCTAAATCAGGCTTAACCATTGAAAGATAACGCCGAAACAAGATCGGTGGCATTCATAATACCATATCAGCGCCCGAGCCTTGGCGAAACGTAGCAGACAGCCTAAGCAGCCTTTACCGCCGACAAGAAAGCTTCGACTTTCTGAAGCAGGATATCTGCCTGCTGAGACATATTATTGGAGGCAGAAAGAACTTGTTCGGCCGCAGCCCCGGTTGATGCCGCGGCTTGGTTGACACCGTGAATATTGGCCGTTACTTCGCCGGTACCCGCAGAAGCCTCCTGGACGTTCCGATTGATTTCATCGGTTGCGGCACCTTGCTGTTCAACCGCACTGGCTATTGCCGATGCAATTTCACTAATTTCGGTGATGGTTGTTCCGATGGAATCAATGGCAACAACAGCGCCCTCTGTTTCGCTTTGGATTGCGGTTATCTGATTTGTAATTTCCTCGGTGGCCTTGGAGGTCGCATTAGCAAGGTTTTTCACCTCGGCCGCGACAACGGCAAAACCTTTGCCTGCTTCACCTGCGCGGGCAGCCTCGATCGTGGCATTCAGAGCCAAAAGATTGGTCTGTGCCGCAATATCACTGATCAAACCGACAACATCACCAATTTTCTGAGCCGCTTCTGCAAGTCCACGAACCTGTGCATTCGTACTTTGCGCTTCCACAACAGCCTTATCCGCCACACGGGATGACTGGGTAACCTGATGGCTGATTTCAGAGATCGATGCACTTAGTTCTTCGGATGCGCTGGCAACGGTTTGAACATTATTTGATGCCTGCTCGGCCGCCGCAGCAACAACCGTTGACTGACGACTGGTTTCTTCCGCGGTTGCCGTCATTGACGTTGCAGTATGCTGCATTTCGGTCGCTGCATCCGAGACCGTTTTCAGAACGACCGATACATCACCTTCAAAATCACCGGTCAGTTTTTCGATCAACCTGGCGCGGGATTCACGCTGTTTCTGGGCTTCGACTTCCTGGGCGGCCAGTTCCTCTGCCTTGATCATGTTTTCTTTAAACACGAGCACCGCCTTGGCCATATCACCAATTTCATCCTTGTGATCCTGTCCGGGGATATCGACGGTTTTGTCGCCTCCGGCAAGAACCCGCATCGCGTTTGTAATGGTAATAATCGGACGCGAAATACCAACACCGACCAGCCACGCTGCTGCCAAACCGACCACCACAGCAATTGCAGAAATAATTGCGGCAAGCGAAATGGCAAAAGCGTTTTCTGCTTTTGCTCTAGGACCAATCTCATCCTGTTTGGCTTTGAAGGACAGTTTGAGTTCTTCGATGTCGCTTGCGACCTTTGGCCCCAGAACGTTCAGGGTCTTTTCAGCGATACGTTGTTGTTCCGCAGTATCCTTGGTTGCACTTAACGCGCGAACCGCCGCAGCATAAGTCGCAATATCCTGATCCACAGCTTTCGCACTTTCGAGATAGTCAGGGTCTTTAACAAGAGACAAAAATTCGGCGTTAAGCTTTTTGGTTGTTTCCAATCTTTGATTTGCGTTTTCAAGTGCTTCAGGAGACTGCCTCATCTGAAAATTCAAAACCGAGACACGAGCTTCAAGCATATTGGCCTGAACACGTGAAGCTTGGTTTGATTGCAGTGCAATCTGCCGGTACTCGTTGAAATTACTGTCTGCATCCATCAATGCAATAACGCAGATCGCCGACACCGTGATCATCAAAACCAACATCACGCCAAAACCGCCAGCAACTTTGATGGCAATTTTAATTCGCTTTAGAAGCCCCATATTACTACCCCACACCCCAATAACTATCCTTTAGTATTGTTCCCCCAAAAAAGAACCACACATCTAGAGGGAGCCTTGATACAAAAGAATGAATTCATTTCACGCCGCAATCAGAGGAAACTGTTTCGCTCTGAGCAAAATTGTCCCATGCAATCAATGGCTTTGAATGAACATGACCTGCCCGCACGCAACCTGAGATGAAATATGCGACATTGCCTCAAGTCATCACGAAGGTTTTCTAAGGTTTCAGAATGCTTACAGGAAATAAACACTGTGCGACGATCATCCTGAGCACTTCGCCAAGCTGTGTATAATCACGTCTCAAACTTTGCTTGAGATTAACCAACACCCCAGTCGGAAAGTTAACAGTCAAGCGCAGATAGATCGCGAATGCCAAATATCGCCCGGGCAAAACATCGCTTATGCACGGATACAGGCGATCATTTCAGTTTGGCACTGAAGTTCACTCTGCACACACCATCAAAGACAGAGAAACAGTGGTACAAAAATGAACCAAAATCAAGAAAAAACACCTTTAGTGGTATTTTTTTAGACCATTAAACCCAAAAGTATCAATTTTGAGAATCTAAATAAATCAAAGGTTCATGTTTTTTTGATTCTTCACACTCCAATTCCATACAGGAACAGCAGTTATGATAACCAACCTTAGTGAGCGAATAAGAGAGGCAAGAAAGCATCTAGGGCTTAGTGCATCGGAAGCAGCAAACCTTGCCGGACTTACACGCAAATCGTGGGAACGTTACGAGCTGGACAAAAATGAACCAAAAGCATCATCTTTGGCTGTACTGGTTGATAAGGGCATAGACGCAAGCTGGCTGCTGACAGGAAGGGGCAGCATGCTGAGAAGCGAAGTGCTGGATCAAGCGCGCGTGATTGACCCCGATTTAATACGCATGATTCTCGAGGAAATTGAATCCTATCGCTCACAAAACAATAGGACATGGAGCATATCGGAGGCGGCTCGCGTTATTGTTCTAAGCTATGAAATGCTGCAAGCAGAAAGAGATCGGGGTATTGAGCCATCTCCAAGAAACCTGAACCTACTCTTACAGGCAGCAAATCTGTGATTTAACGACAAAAAGCTCAGGTGCCTCCCAATTCTACAAAAATATGTTTTATGAAATCTTCAGGCAACATTTGGCTCATTAACGTTGAAGATGATTAGCGACACATAGAACCCAACAAAAAGCCGCCTGTTTCAGATCGAAACGGGCGGCTTTTGCACATCTTCTGATGATTGAAATCAGCCGAGGATTTTGTCGCGGAGCATCTGGTTGACCATGCCCGGGTTGGCTTTGCCACCCGTGGATTTCATGACCTGGCCAACGAACCAGCCCAGCATGCGGTCCTTGCCGTCGCGGATTTCCTGAACCTTGTCCGGGTTGGCCGCAATGACTTCGTCGATTGCTGTTTCAATCGCACCGGTATCTGTGATCTGCTTCAGACCTTTTTCTTCGACGATCTTTTCCGGATCATTGCCGGTTTCGATCATGATTTCAAAGACGTCCTTGGCGATACGGCCCGAAATGGTGTCATCCGAAATCAGGTCCAGAAGTTTGCCGAGATTTTCGGCCGTAACCGGGCTTTCGGTGACGGGAACTTCCAGCTTGTTGAGCGCACCAAACAGGTTGGTGATCACCCAGTTCGCGGCAAGTTTGCCATCGCGGCCCTTGGCAACAACTTCGTAATAGGCGGCCTTTTCCTGATCGGCAACGAGAACACCGGCATCATAAGCCGACAGACCGTTTTCACGCATGAAGCGGGCTTTTTTCTCGTCCGGGAGTTCCGGCAGGGTCTTTTCGATTTCGGAAACGAATGCCTGATCGAATACTAGCGGCAGCAGATCCGGGTCCGGGAAATAGCGGTAATCATGTGCCATTTCCTTGGACCGCATCGAACGGGTTTCACCCAGACGCGGATCGTAAAGACGGGTTTCCTGAACGATTTCGCCACCGGCTTCGATGACTTCGACCTGACGCTTTGCTTCGATCTCGATCGCCTGCATCACATAACGGATGGAGTTGACGTTCTTGATTTCGCAACGCGTGCCAAATTCGGCACCCGGACGACGGACCGAAACGTTGGCATCGCAACGCATCGAACCCTCGTTCATATTGCCATCGCATGTGCCCAGGTAACGCACAATCGCGCGCAACTTGGTCAGGTATGCGCCGGCTTCTTCCGGGGTGCGGATATCAGGCTTGGACACGATTTCCATCAGGGCAACGCCCGAACGGTTCAAATCGATATGCGAATATTTCGGGTCCTGATCGTGCATCGATTTACCGGCATCCTGTTCAAGATGCAGGCGTTCAATGCCAACCGATTTGGTCGAGCCATCAGGCATGTCGAGAATAATGGTCCCCTCGCCGACAATCGGTTTGTCGAACTGTGAAATCTGATAGCCCTGCGGCAGATCGGCATAGAAGTAGTTCTTGCGTGCAAAGACGCTTTCAAGATTGATCCTGGCTTTAAGGCCAAGACCGGTCTTGACGGCTTGCCGCACGCATTCCTCGTTGATGACCGGCAACATGCCCGGCATGGCCGCGTCAACAAGGCTGACATTGGTGTTCGGATCGTTACCGAATGTGGTCGATGCACCGGAAAACAGTTTGGATTTGGAAACCACCTGACAGTGGACTTCCAGACCGACAACGATTTCCCAAGGGCCGGTTGAACCTTCGATGATATAGGTCATGGATCAGCCCTCCTGCCCGGCCGGTTTCGCGGTAAAGTTGGCGGCAGTTTCAAGCACGCCACCGACACGCAGAACGGTTTCTTCGTCAAACGGCTTACCAATCAGCTGCAGACCAAGCGGCAGACCTTCGGCAGACAGGCCCGTCGGAACGGACAGACCCGGAAGACCCGCAAGACTTGCCGGAACGGTAAAGACATCGTTCAGATACATTTTGACCGGATCGTCTTCGTTATCGCCAATCGCAAAGGCCGCCGACGGGGCGGTCGGTGCCAGAATGGCGTCAACAGTGCCAAATGCGGTTGCGAAATCCTCGTAAATGCGACTACGGACCTTGAGCGCCTTGTTGTAATAGGCGTCATAGTAACCAGCCGACAGCACATAGGTGCCGATCATGATGCGGCGCTGGACTTCCTTGCCGAAACCGGCAGCACGGGACTTCATATACATGTCGTCCAGGCTGTCGCCTTCGTCCATGACGCGCTGGCCGTAACGCAGGCCGTCATAACGCGCAAGGTTCGAGGATGCCTCGGCCGGGGCAACGATATAATAGGTGCCAAGCGCGTATTTGGTGTGCGGCAGGGTCACATCGACCACTTCGGCACCCGCATCACGCAGCATCGCAATACCGTTATCCCACAGCTTGTTGATTTCTTCGGGCATGTTATCGACACGGTATTCTTTGGGAATGCCGATTTTCATGCCGCGAATGTCACCCGTCAGGGCAGCTTCGAAATCAGGAACGGCAACCGGGGCGGATGTGCTGTCCTTGGCGTCGTGACCGGCCATTGCGCCCAGCATGATCGCAGCGTCGCGAACGGTCTTGGTCATCGGACCAGCCTGATCAAGCGAGCTTGCAAAGGCAACAATGCCCCAGCGCGAGCAACGGCCATAGGTAGGCTTCAGGCCGACAATACCGCAATAGGATGCCGGTTGACGGATCGAGCCGCCGGTATCGGTACCGGTTGCCGCCAGCGCCATGCCCGCAGCAACAGCAGCCGCCGAACCACCGGACGAGCCACCCGGAACCAGATCCTTGCCATCCTTGCCCTTCCAAGGGTTGATGACATTGCCATAGTAGGACGACGTATTGGACGACCCCATGGCAAATTCATCAAGGTTGGCCTTGCCGAGCATCACCGCGCCGTTACCAAACAGGTTGGTGGTGACGGTGGATTCATATTCCGGTTTGAACCCCTCAAGAATGTGCGAGGCTGCGGTCGTCTGGACACCTTCGGTGCAGAACAGATCCTTGATCGCAATCGGTAGGCCTTCCATTTTGCCCGCGTCACCCTTGGCGCGCTTGGCATCGGAAGCCTTGGCCATGTCGATGGCCTTGTCCGGGGTTTCGGTGATGTAAGCGTTCAGATTACGGTGCGCTTCCATCGATTTGATGTGGGCTTCGGTCAGTTCGACCGACGTGTAATCGCCCTTTGCCAGCCCGTCACGGGCTTCAGCAAGCGTCAGATTTGTCAGATCAGTCATTATTCAACCACCTTCGGCACAACAAAACAGCCAGCATCGGTCATCGGTGCGTTTGACAGCACTTTTTGCTGGATATTGCCATCGGTGACTTCGTCCTTGCGCATCGGCAGGGTCAGATCGGCAACCGACGTCAGGGGATCACAACCCTCGACATCAACTTCTTGCAGTTCCTCGACGAAATCGAGGATACGGGTCAAATCTCCCGCCAGTTCGCCAAGCCCTTCTTCGGACACGTTGATACGCGACAGAAAGGCGATCCTGCGAACTGTTTCCTTATCCAAAGACGACATGGATGAAAGTCTCTCTTAAGGAATGACAAAACACCCGGCAGGCAGGCAGCCTGCCGGAACCTGAAATTACAGCGCGGAAACTAGCACCCCGCCGCCGCCGCTGCAAGGGTCGTTGCCGCCCTTTACTATGGGCTAGCATTGCCCGGTTTCGTAACCAACGTACCGCGCCATGCCGACGTTATTTGAACAAAAGAGAACGGCCCGGCTCAAACCAGATGGATTTCTTCTCCGAAGAGGAGCCCGTTCAGGCTTTGTCACGCGATCATGGTTGCACCAGGTTCACAGCGAAATCCTGGTTCCGGCCTGCTCCTTCAAAATTTGACCTGCGTCCTCAAGACGACCGATCCCGGCCATCCTCCCTGCCGTGACAAAATCGGCTGCCGCAGTCACCTTGGGGGCCATCGACCCGTCAGGCAATGAAAGTGCGCGCGCCTCATCAGGGGAAAGCCTGTCAATCCGACAGGCATCTGGCGTCCCGAAATCACGGTAAACCCCGTCCACGTCGGTAAGCAGCAGCAAAGCATCGGCACCGATCTCCTTGGCGAGAAGAGCACTGGCGGCATCCTTGTCGATGACCGCTTCGATGCCGGTCAGGCTGCCGTCTTTTTGATAGACCACCGGAATACCGCCCCCTCCCGTGCAAATAACAATAACACCATGCTTCAAAAGCAATTGAATAACCGGGATGTCAGGTATTTCGACCGGCTTTGGGGAGGGAACGACCCGACGCCATTTATTGCCGTCCTGCGCAATGGTCCAATGGCCTTTGGCAGCCTTTTCTTCGGCCTCTTCCTTGTCATATACGGGGCCGACGAATTTGGTCGGACGAGCAAAAGCCGGGTCCTTTTTATCGACAACGACCTGTGTCAGCAAAGCAGCAACCGGCAGTTCATGATTCAACGCATTTTCCAATTCCTGCTCGATCATGTATCCGATCATGCCTTCGGTTTCAGCCCCCAGAACGTCAAGTGGATATTCTTCTTCCGGACGATATGCGGCACCTTGCAAAGCCAGCAAACCGACCTGAGGCCCATTGCCATGCGTCAGAACAAGATGATGCCCATCGCGAACGATTTGGGCCAGCACCGTGGTAGCGCGCCGCACATTGGCGCGCTGCGTATTGGCCGTCATGGGTTCGCCGCGTTTAAGCAGAGCATTCCCACCAAGGGCTGCCACAACAAGCATGTTATCCTCCCAGTGTTGCGACCAAAACGGCTTTGATCGTATGCATCCGGTTTTCAGCCTGATCAAAAACAATCGATGCCGGGCTTTCGAACACCTCGTCGATAACTTCCATCGCATCAAGGCCGAACTCTGCCTTGATTTCCGCCCCCACACTGGTGGTGGTATCATGAAATGCCGGAAGACAGTGCATGAAGCGCACATGCGGATTGCCCGTTTTGTCCAGAACGTCCTTGTTCACCTGATACGGACGCAGGATCTTGATCCGTTCGGCCCATTTTTCCTTGGGCTCCCCCATCGAAACCCAGACATCCGTGTAAACGAAGTCAACGTCCCTGACCGCCTCGTCAACATTTTCAGTGAGGGTCAGCTTGGCCCCGGTTTCACGCGCAACCGATCGTGCTTCTTGCTGAATGCTTTCGACCGGCCAACAGTTTTTGGGCGCACACAGGCGTACATCCATGCCCATCTTGGCACCACCAATCAACAGGCTGTTACCCATATTGTTGCCAGCATCGCCCAAAAAGGCATATCGGGTTTGGTGCAGCGGCTTTTCGACATGCTCCTGCATGGTCAGGAAATCTGCCAGAATTTGCGTTGGATGGAATTCATCGGTTAACCCGTTGAAAACCGGAACCCCCGCATATTGCGCAAGCGTTTCCACAACTTTCTGCCCAAAACCACGATATTCGATCCCGTCATAAATACGACCCAGAACACGTGCCGTATCCTTGACGCTTTCCTTGTGGCCAATATGGCTTCCGGTTGGCCCAAGATAGGTCACGCGCGCGCCTTGATCATAGGCGGCAACTTCGAACCCGACCCGTGTACGCGTGGAATCCTTTTCAAAAATCAGCGCAATGTCCTTACCGGTCAAAGTCGGAACTTCGTAGCCGGCATATTTCGCCGATTTCAAATCCTTCGCCAGCTTCAACAGGAACTTGATTTCCTCACCGGAAAAATCGCTCAGGGTCAGGAAGCTACGGTTTTTAAGATTAAATGCCATTTTCAGGCTCCTTCGTTCTATGCAACCTGGGGCCTGGCCCCTACACCGGATCACGCATGGTTGGGCAGCTCATGCAATGCCCACCGCCGCGCCCCCGGCCCAATTCGGCGCCCGGTATGGCAAGAACCTTGATACCTGCGGCTTCAAGGGCGGCATTGGTATCGTCGTTTCGGTCATAACCGATGACGACGCCCGGACGCAGGGCCAGAACATTGTTTCCGTCGTTCCATTGTTCGCGTGACTGTTCGGCTTCGTTATTGCCGCCAGTCGGGACAACTTGCAGGAATTTATAGCCAAGAACCTCGGCAACGATGTCAAAGATGGGACGCGGATCGACACGGAAGTTCAGCTTGCCTGCTTCGGAACCAGGACGAATATCATAGCAAACCAGACCGTCAGCGACTTCCTTGAACGTCGTCACGACATCCCCTCCGCACAGGGTGAAAATCGTATCCAGATGCATGGCGGCACGTGATTTCGGAATCTGGAAGGCAAGAACACGTTCAACCACGTTATCGCGGAACAAAGCCTGCGCAAGTTGCCCCACCGCCTGTGGCGAAGATCGCTCGCCCATGCCAACCAGTACCGTGCCATTCCCGACCGGCATGATATCACCGCCCTCCAGCGTCGCCAGACCATGATCGCGGGTTGGATCGCCCCAGTGGATCTTTGTCTTTCCCGAAAATTTTGGATGAAATTTGTATATTGCCGTATTAAGCAATGTTTCCGGCCGCCGTGCCGCCCAGAACATCGGGTTGACGGTAACCCCGCCATAAATCCAGGCACTGTTGTCGCGGGTAAACAGCGCATTGGGCAATGGCGGTAAAATGAAACCATGATGCCCCAGATAGCTGCCGAACAAGCCGGTCGGCTCAAAAGGCAACTCATCGACGGTCAACCCGCCCAGAAGGAGTTCCGCAAGGCTGGCAGCCGGAAGATCTTCCATCCAGCCACGCAATTCCGAAAGCGCGCCAACACCGATCTGATCGGCAGTGATGCGATGATCAAGAACCCAGGAACGGGCTTCTTTGATGGCAAGCGTTTCAGATAGCAGATCATTGACATCAAGGACTTCGACACCTTCGTTGCGCATGATACTGGCAAAGACATCATGATCCTTTTGGGCCTGCTTGACCCAAAAAACATCATCAAACAAAAGCTCCTGACAATTACCCGGCGTCAAACGACGATGGGCCAATCCGGGGCGACAAACAACAACCTGACGCAACGTTCCGGTCTCAGAATGAACGCCGAGCATTTTTTCAGACATGACACTGTCCTTTCGGGGGACCTAAAGAGAAGTTCCGACAGACAAAACGACAGTAATCATGACTGTCAGCATCAAAAGAAGCGGCCAGACAAATGCCAGCCAGCGGTCGTAAGACACCCGACCAATGGCGAGCCCGCCAACCACCACGGCAAATGTCGGATTGATCAGATTGACCAACCCGTTTGCCGACTGATAGGCGGTCACGATCAGATGCCTGTCGACCCCGGAAAAATCGGACAAGGGTGCCAGAATCGGCATCGACAGAACAGCCAGCCCCGATGACGACGGCACAAGGAAACTCATTCCCGCCTCGATCCAGAACATCAGGTTGATAAAAGCCAGATTGCCAAGCCCGCTCAGGCTGCCAACAGCCCCGTGCAGCAATGTGTCGGCAATCAGGCCGTTTTGCATGATCACCACAATCCCCCGAGCCAGCCCGACAACAAGGGCGACCCCCAAAAGATCGCGCGCCCCGTCGACAAAATGCCCCGTCACTTCTTTTTCGCCCATTCGCGCCAAAAGACCGATCACAATCGCAGAACCAAGGAACAGAGCCCCCATCTGGGCCATCCACCAATCCTGGGATGAAACGCCCCAGATCATCACCGCGAAGGTTAAACCGAACAGGATCAAGATCAGGCTTTGTTTACCAGTAAGGGTCGCACTGTCGGTTTGGGCGTTATGGCCTTTCAGAAAGAAGGACCGGTGTGAATCCAGTTGCTTGGCAACAATCGATTTCGACGGGTCATTTTTCACCCGACCGGCATAACGCATCACATAAGCAATGCAGATGACCAAACCCAAAATCAGGATAACAAAGCGCAACACAATACCCGAAGTGAACGGAATATTCGCTGCGTTCGCCGCAATCACGGTGGCAAACGGATTTATGGTCGAGCCCAGAACACCGATACCAGCACCAAGCATGATGATCGCAACCGCAGTCACGGTATCGTAGCCCGCTGCAATCATGACCGGAATTAACAGACCATAAAAAGCCAGCGTTTCTTCCGCCATGCCATAGGTGGTCCCCCCGATGGCAAACAAGGTCATCAAAATAGGGATCATCCATATCTCGTGCCCTTTTAGCTTTTTCATCGCAGATCGAATACCGGTATCGATTGCACCGGTCGCGTTTACCACGCCGAGAAAACCGCCAAGGAAAAGAACAAACAGCGCCACATCAATCGCATTTGCGGCATAGCTATCAGGATCATAAAAACCGGCACCGGGTGCCAGCATGACATCAAAGAATCCCTGCGGATTCGGATCGACTTCGTGATATGTGCCGGGAACGGCAACCTCACGACCAATCGCCTCATTCATTTCCCGGTCATACTGCCCGGCCGGAATGACCCAGGTAAGAGCCGCGACAACAGTAATCAGAGCAAACAGGATCGTGTAGGCCGTGGGAAAACGGGACAACAAATCATGCTCATGTGTCTGTTCTGGCTTTGGCGGTTTGTCAAGCTTGGACGGCATTGCAAACTCCTGCTAAATAACGAAAAACCAACAATGTTTTCAGGTCTCGTCTCAGAAAAACTGCAATCCAATCAGGATGGATATCCACTTATCCCATAAGCAGACGCCAAATTCATTGACATACATCTAAAAAAATTGAATTCACAAAAAAGTAAAACCAGAATAAATTTTATGTAAAATTTGAAATAAGAAAAATAAAATCTATTTTTATTCTTATTTTATTATTAGAAGTAATTTATAAATTGAAATAATGGAAAATAAAAATTCAAATACCTTAAATTTACCTTCAACCGGCCATCCAGCACGTCCGCTTCCCAAATTGACTTCAACCTTATCAATCATGCGTTACAATCTGCGTTAAATCGCCTTATGGTGGATTTTCGGGCTGAATATGGCGTCATTTTCAAAAGCTAACAATTTGCCATTTGGCCTTTTGATCGATCCGAAATATTAGCTCTGGCACAGGACATAACTTACACCTATAAGGGCGCCATGATTTGCAATGACACACAGGAATTGCTGCGGTTTCTAACACCGGCAGCACGCGTTTTGGGGCTGGATCTCGGCACCAAAACCATTGGCGTGGCCCTTTCGGATGTCGGGCTACAGATCGCGTCCCCCTATTCGCTGATTTCGCGCAAGAAATTCACGCGTGATATTGCCGAACTTTCGGCAATCGTCACCAAGCAGAATGTCGGCGGCATCATCATCGGTTTTCCGCGTGAACTTGACGGCACGGTCGGCAAGGCATGCCACCGGGTTTATGCCTTTGTCGACGAGATGCAGAATTATATCGATCTGCCGATCCTGCTTTGGGATGAACGTCTTTCGACCAACGCGGTTGAACGCATCCTGATTGAAGATGTCGACATGACGCGCAAACGCCGGGCCCAGGTCGTCGATAAAACGGCTGCGGCCTATATACTGCAAGGCGCGCTTGATAACCTTAATCTTCATACCGATCCGGGCGCAACCCCTGATGACGACGATGATGAAGATGAATTTGGTAACGAAGAAGCCTGATTTTCAGCCAAACGAAACCACTTGGTTTCAGAGTTTTCGATCAGCCGCCTGTTTGTTCAGGCGGCTTTTCCTTTGGCCGTAAAAACAACCAGTGTTCCGAAAAATTTCGAGGGCGGCAGGATCAGACGGCCCTTTTTATGGATTGCCCCCATGGACTGGGCGGCTTGGGCAATCGTGTCGAGCGTGTTGACGATGATTTCATAACCGGCAAAGCCATCGGTAGGGAAAGCCGGGTCGTCAATTCCGAACCGGGTGACCATTTCATCACTATGCAGAGCTGTGACGATCTTCTCGGTTCCGATTTCTTCGACGAAATCCGTAACCGCGTCCGCCGCCCAATGCGTGAGGAATACCTTGCCAATCGCATAGGCGCCGTTGGCGTGGTTTTGATATTCCGGATAATAGAAATTCTGCGGCGGATGTCGATGCTGGCAGACAAAGGTCACCGCATGGCGCAACAGCGGATGATTGGCAAAGGCCAGCGAAAAAGCCAGATCGGTAAGCGATCCATCCGGAAGGGTCGCTTCGCGTTCGAACTTGAAAACACGGGGCACGGCGGCACCCGCGGCAATGAAATCCTCCCGGTCCTTTTCGGCATCGCGCGATTGCAGCGCCAGCATCGACATGCCTTCGCGATGACGCAGATAATCGCGGTTATAAATCGGGAAGGAAAACGGCGCGGCAAGATCGGTTTCAGCGATTTTTTCCGGCTCGATCACGGCAAGCAATTCGATATACATGCCATCAAGCTGGATCAGGGCATTGCCGGTGCCAAACGGATGATTGGCACGCGGGGTGAGGGTAAAACCCAGCTTGCGATAGGCATCGCAGGCCGCATCAAGATCATTGACACATAGAACCAGATGATCGATTGCGCGACTCATGGGCTTTCCCCTGATTGCATTCCTGTTTGCCGCGGCAGGTCACAGCGCAGGAATTTCTTTCAATTGATAAATCAGTGCGTTGAACGCATTATCTGAGCGACATCCATTATCACAGGATGTCCGTGCAATGAAACAGGCAGTCTTGTCGATACGACGTCAGGCCGGACTGTTACAATGCAAACCATCACAGAAAATCACATAACAACCGATTAATAACCGCTCCATCGTGCGGCAAGATATTTTCGAAAGCGCCCCATGTTAGCCATCCTGTCCGCCCTGATACCGACCTTTGCCCTGATCGTGCTGGGCTTCATCCTGCGGCAACGCAAATTCCTGCCTGATGCGTTCTGGCCAGGGGCGGAAAAGCTGACCTATTATGTGACATTCCCGGCATTGCTGTTTTCCAATACAGCGCGCGCCGATCTGGGCAGCCTGCCACTAGCGGGAATTGCGACTGCGATGCTGGGCACGGTTTTCATATGTACCGTTCTTATCCTAATCGCCAAGCCGGTTCTGAAAGTCGGCAATCCGGCGTTTTCATCTCTGTTTCAGGGCGCCATCCGGCCCAATACCTATATCGGACTTGCCGTTGCCGCGGCCCTTCTGGGCGAAGCCGGATTGACGGTAACGGCCCTTTGCGTTGCCCTTGTCGTGCCGACGGTCAATGTGCTGTCGGTTCTGGCATGCGCGCATTGGGGGGATAATGACCGCACGCCCGGCGCGGTATCGCTTTTGAGCGATGTTCTGCGCAATCCGTTGCTGATGGCGTGTGTTCTTGGCATTGGGATCAATATGACGGGATTTGGCCTGCCGCCAGTGCTTGGACCGTTTCTGGAAGTTCTGGGGCGTGCGGCATTGCCGATCGGGCTTCTGGCGGTTGGTGCGGGGCTTGATCTTTCGGCGGCACGACGCGCCGGGGGGCCGGTCGGATTTTCCACGCTGGGCAAACTTGTCATCAGCCCGGCAATTGCAGCGGGGCTTTGCCTTTTGCTCGGCCTGCCGCAGGTCGAACTGGCGGCGGTTGTGCTGTATGCCGGATTGCCCTGTTCGGCGAGTGCGTTTGTGCTGGCGCGCCTGATGGGTGGTGACGCCCCGATGATGGCCAGCATCATTACGGTTCATACGCTTGTCGCGATTGTCAGCATCCCGATCCTTGCGGTTTTGCTGCATGTGGTGTGATTTAAACCAAGCGAAATATTGACCATTCGGTCAGGATGTTGGGGCAATATTTTAACTTTCCGTGGCAGGGGCAATTGGGTATGCTCCGCGCGAAATTCTGCCCATACCATTTAAGGAATATGTGCAACGCCATGAGTGTCATGGGACCAGCGGCGGATCACTATCCGCATCCTCACCTCCTCGGTATCGAAGGTCTTACCCCGGGGGAAATCACCCTTATTCTTGATCGTGCGCAGCATTATGCGGAAAAGAACCGCACCGCAGACAAGACCAGCAACATTCTTGCCGGGGCCACGGTCGTCAATCTGTTCTATGAAAATTCGACCAGAACGCTGACATCGTTTGAACTTGCCGCCAAGCGGCTGGGGGCGATGGTCATCAACATGACGGTCGGCACCAGTTCGGTTAAAAAGGGTGAAACCCTGATTGATACGGCAATGACGCTGAATGCCATGAACCCCGATGCACTTGTGGTCCGTCACGGTGACAGCGGTGCGGTCAAGCTTCTGAGCGAGAAGGTCAATTGTGCGGTTCTCAATGCCGGGGATGGCCGCCACGAGCACCCGACACAGGCGTTGCTTGATGCGCTGACCATCCGCCGCCACAAGGGCCGCCTGCATCGGCTTAATGTTGCGATCTGCGGCGATATCGCGCATTCGCGCGTCGCCCGGTCCAATATCCTGCTGCTTAATACCATGGGATCGCGCGTGCGCCTTGTCGCGCCGCCGACCCTGATCCCGTCAAAGATCGACCGGATGGGGGTCGAGATTTTCCATGACATGGAAGAAGGCCTTAAGGATTGCGACATCGTCATGATGCTGCGCCTTCAGCTTGAACGCATGGAAGGAAGCTTTATCCCGTCGGTCCGCGAATATTTCCATTTCCATGGCCTTGATCGCGCCAAGCTTGCCAATGCCAAGCCCGACGCGCTGATCATGCATCCCGGCCCGATGAATCGCGGGGTGGAAATCGACAGCGAAGTCGCCGACGACGTCGAACGATCCGTCATCCGCGAACAGGTTGAAATGGGGGTTGCGGTGCGCATGGCCGCCCTTGAATTGCTGGTCCAGAACCACAGACAGGCGGGAGGCCAGGCATGACCCCCGCCATTCGCGTAAAGGGTACGGGCCGTAAGGCCATTATCAATGCCCGTCTGCTTGACCCGGCGGCACAGACCGACGGCGCGGGTGGCATCCTGATTGAAAACAGCAAGATCATCGACTGCGGTGCGCAGGTCACCCGCGACAATCTGCCCAAGGATTGCGAAATTGTTGATGCTGCGGGTGCGTGTCTTGCGCCCGGGCTTGTCGATATGCGCGCACAATTGCGCGATCCGGGGTTCGAACATCAGGAAACCATCGAAACCGCCGGTCGTTCGGCGGCAGCCGGCGGGATCACCACGATCATCGCACTGCCCAATACTGATCCGGTAATTGACGATGTGGCCGGTGTCGAATTTATCGCACGCCGGGCACGCAAGGTTGGCCTGGCCAAGGTTTTTGCCTATGGCGCGGTATCAAAGGGCATTGAGGGTGGCGAAATCACCGAGATGGGCCTTTTGCATCAGGCCGGTGCAGTGGCGTTTTGCGATGGCGTAAAAACCATCGCCAGTGCCCGGTTGCTGCGACAGGCGCTATCTTATTCGACCTTCTTTGATGGCATGATTGTCCAGCATCCCGAGGAACCGGAACTTTCCAGGGGGGCGTCGATGAATAGCGGCGAACTTGCCACGCGCCTTGGTCTTAGCGGTGTATCACCCCTTGCGGAAGTCATGCAGATAGAGCGCGATTTGCGGCTGGTTGAAATGACGGGCGGACGTTTGCATTTTGCCCATATCTCGACCGGGGAATCGGTCGAGATAATCCGCAAGGCCAAGAAACGCGGCCTTAAGGTCACGTGCGATACCGCCCCGTTCTATTTTGCGCTTAACGAAAATGCGGTTTCGGATTACCGGACCTTTGCCAAGCTGTCGCCCCCACTTCGGTCCGAAGACGACCGTCAGGCGATTGTGGCAGGCCTTGCCGATGGCACGATTGATGCCATCGCGTCGGACCATAATCCGCAGGATGTTGACTCCAAACGCCTGCCTTTTGCGCAGGCCGCCGCCGGTGGTGTTGGTTTTGAAACACTTCTGCCGATCACGCTAGAGCTTTATCATAACGGGCACATGTCGATGCTTGATGTGATTACCAAGCTGACAACCGCCCCTGCGGGACTGGTACGCATCAAGGGTGCCGGTACGCTTGAAATCGGGACGGCAGCCGATCTGGTGCTGTTTGATCCGGATCGCCCGTGGAAGATTGATCCTTATCAGTTCGAGTCAAAATCGAAAAACTCGCCATTTGACGGCCGCCTTACCCAAGGCCGTGTCCTGCGCACCATCATTGATGGTCGCGAGGTTTTTGCCGATCCCTCTGTCGCGGAAGGCGCGTGAATATGGAACTTGATGCCACTTACAAGGCAACCCTGATGTCGCTGCAGATTGCGACCGTTTGCGGTTATCTGCTGGGCTCGATCCCGTTTGGTCTGGTTCTGACGCGGATGGCCGGGCTTGGCGATATCCGCAAGATCGGATCGGGCAATATTGGTGCGACCAACGTACTGCGTACCGGCAACAAATTTCTGGCATTCCTGACACTTGTCGGCGATGTCGGCAAGGGTGCGGCAGCAGCCCTGCTATTTACCCATTTTGTCAATGCCGAGGCCGGTATTTTTGCTGGTGGTGCCGCGGTTGTCGGGCACATGTTCCCCGTATGGCTGCGTTTCAAGGGCGGCAAGGGTGTTGCCACCACCCTTGGGACCCTTGTTGCGGTCAACTGGATCATGGGGCTTGTCGCGGCAGCGGCGTGGCTTGTCATGGCGCTGATTTTCCGCATTTCATCGCTTTCGGCCCTGATTGCGATGATTGCCGCCCCGATTGCCGCCTTCCTGATTGCCAATGATCCCGGTGCCGGATGGCTTGCAATCTTCCTTGCGGTGATTGTCTGGGCTGCACATCACAGCAATATCCGCCGCCTTCTTAAAGGCGAAGAGCCGAAAATCGGCCAGAAGAAAAAAGAAGCCGCAGCCACCAGCGAAGAATAAGCTGTGCAGTTGGAATAGCTTGACGAAACAACGCCCGGATGATCACAATCCGGGCGTTATGGTTTCTGACATGCAACAACCGATACGATTACCGCAATCTGAACGCCTCGCACGTATGCGACTGGCGCGCAGTACCAATGTTGGCCCGGTCACATTCCGCAAGCTGGTCGAGCGGTTCGGATCGGCACGCAATGCCATTGATGCCCTGCCCGATATCATCGCGCGCACAGGTGGCAAACGGCAGATTGTTCTGGCAACGCGCGAAGACACGATTGCCGAAATTGAACAGGCGCGCGCCTGCGATGCCAAGCCGGTGATTATCGGTGATCCGGAATATCCGGTGATGCTGGCCGCGATCGAGGATGCCCCACCCTATTTTTATGCGCTGGGTCGTGTTGAACTTTTGACCAGGCCAACCATCGGGATCGTCGGTGCCCGCAATGCATCGGCCAATGGGTGCGGTTTTGCCCGGCGGTTATCCGCCGCCCTTTGCGACGCGGGATATGTTGTCGCATCGGGCATGGCGCGCGGGATTGATGGCGCGGTTCATGATGCCTGTCTGCAAATCGCAAATACAGATGGCGGCACCGTCGCGGTTCTGGGTGGGGGTGTGGATGTGATCTATCCGCGTGAACATGCCGATCTGTATCGCAAGCTTTGCGAAAATGGCTGCGTGATTTCGGAAATGCCACCGGGACTTAATCCGCAGGCACGGCATTTTCCAAGGCGCAACCGAATCATTTCCGGCCTGTCGCATGGCGTTGTCGTGGTCGAGGCCGGACGCAATTCCGGATCGCTGATTACCGCGCGTTTTGCCGGAGAACAGGGACGTGATGTTTTTGCCGTTCCAGGCAGTCCGACCGATCCGCGTGCGGCAGGCCCCAACAGCCTGATCCGTGACGGGGCGATCCTGTGCGACTCCGTTGATGTGATTTTGGATGCCTTGCGTGTTTCCGAACAAAACAACCATCTGCGTGAAGGAATTCATCATTTTGCCATCGACGGCCGTGCGACAACCACAACCAGTTCATCAGATGATTTCAGCGACATCACCAAATCCATCGAACGCGATGCCCAAAGCGCGATCATCGTCGACACCCCGGAAAGCATTGATAACCAAGAAGAAACAGGGGTCCCTGCCCCGACCCGAAACGGAGACCGTGAAACGGACCATATACTTGAATTATTGTCGTCCAGTCCGCTTCTGATTGATCAACTTATCCGGGCTTCTGGCATGCCTGCCGATGTGATTTCGACCATGCTGATTGAGCTTGAGCTTGCAGGAAGGGTTGAACGTCACCCCGGAAATAGGGTATCGCGTATCGCCGAATGAGTGTCGCAGACATCTGTGCTGCGACAATATTGTTGTGATTTGCCGCAATTTGCGCAATCTGATCTGAAATACGATCACACTATATATATGTGTCGGACATTCGGATCATTCGCAGCACGACATACATTTTCGCCCCAGGGCGCAAGAACCGGACACGAAAAACGTAATGAATCTTGTCATCGTCGAATCCCCGGCCAAAGCCAAGACGATCAATAAATATCTCGGTGACGATTACAAGGTGCTGGCCTCGTTTGGTCACATCCGCGATCTTCCGTCAAAAGATGGATCAGTTGATCCCGACAACGAATTTGCGATGGTCTGGGAAACCGATGGCCGTTCCGAAAAACAGATCCGCGAGATCGCATCGGCTGCACGCGATGCCGATACCATCTATCTCGCGACTGACCCGGATCGCGAAGGGGAAGCGATTTCATGGCATATTCTGGAAGTTCTGGAACAGAAAAAGCTTTTGCGCGGTCGCGATATTCATCGCGTTGTGTTCCACGAGATCACGAAAAAAGCGGTTACCGACGCGATTGCCAATCCGCGCGAGCTTAATCAGGAACTGGTCGATGCCTATCTGGCGCGCCGTGCCCTTGATTATCTGGTGGGCTTTAACCTGTCGCCGGTTCTGTGGCGCAAATTGCCCGGATCACGGTCGGCCGGTCGTGTTCAGTCGGTCGCCCTTCGCCTGATTTGCGAGCGCGAGATTGAGATCGAAGCATTCCGCCCCGACGAATACTGGTCACTCGAAGCCGGTTTCAAGGTGCCTGAGGGCAACTTCACCGCGCGTCTGACTCATCTGAACGGTGAGAAGCTTGATAAGCTGGCACTGGGCAATGAGGGTGCAGCGACGATTGCCAAGGAAAAGGTCGAAAGCCGCAGCTATACGGTTTCAAAGGTCGAGCGCAAAGACGTCAAACGTCGTCCGCAGCCGCCTTTCACCACCTCGACCCTGCAACAGGAAGCGTCACGCAAGCTGGGCTTTGGCGCGAAACGCACCATGCAGTTGGCACAGCGCCTTTATGAAGGGGTTGATATCGGTGGCGAGACAGTTGGCCTGATCACCTATATGCGTACCGATGCGGTCGTGCTGTCGGGCGAGGCACTGGCAGCAGCACGCCGCCTGATTTCCAAGGATTACGGTGAAAATTACCTGCCACCAAGTGCGCGCAGCTTTGCCAACAAGGCCAAGAACGCGCAGGAAGCCCACGAAGCCATCCGCCCGACGGACCTGTTCCGTCGCCCTGATCAGGTTGCGCGTCACCTGGATAAGGATCAGCTTGCGCTTTATACCCTGATCTGGAAACGCACCGTCGCCTGCCAGATGGAAGATGCCAAATTCGATCAGGTCGCGGTTGATCTGTCATCGAATGACAATCACGTGGTTCTGCGCGCCAATGGTTCGGTCGTGAAATTCGACGGTTTCCTGAAACTGTATCAGGAAGGCAAGGATGACGAGGCAGAAGACGAAAATGATCGTCGTCTGCCACCTTTGAACGAAGGCCAGAAGCCCGATCT
The DNA here is from genome assembly GCF_000714555.1 of Thalassospira permensis NBRC 106175. NCBI lineage: Bacteria > Pseudomonadati > Pseudomonadota > Alphaproteobacteria > Rhodospirillales > Thalassospiraceae > Thalassospira > Thalassospira permensis. Next base: position 100,683 of record NZ_AUNC01000002.1, read on the forward strand.
TGGCAAAGTCAGTATCGACCAGCATTTCACACAGCCCCCGCCCCGTTATACCGAGGCGAGCCTGGTCAAGAAAATGGAAGAACTGGGAATTGGCCGTCCGTCGACCTACGCATCGATCATTTCGGTGTTGCAGGATCGCGATTATGTGACGCTGGACAAGCGCCGCTTTATCGCACAGGACCGCGGTCGTCTGGTCACGGCGTTCCTGTCGAAATTCTTCGAACGTTACGTGCAGTACAACTTTACGGCCGATCTGGAAAACCAGCTTGATGACGTTTCAAACGGAAGCCTTGCCTGGCGTGATGTGCTGAACCAGTTCTGGTCGGCCTTCAAGGGCAATGTTGACGAAGCCAAGGAACTGAAAATCACCGATGTGCTTGATGCGCTTCAGGTGATGCTGGAAAACTATCTGTTCCCGACGCGCGAAGATGGTACGGACCCGCATAAATGCCCGAAATGTTCCGAAGGGACGCTGAGCCTCAAGCTTGGTAAATTCGGCGCATTCCTTGGCTGTTCGAATTATCCGGAATGCAACTTTACCCGTCCGCTGGTTGCCAATGAAAATGGCGGTGATTCCGAACTTGATTCCGGGCCCAAGGTGCTTGGCATCGACAAAGAAACCGGCAAGGAAATCACGCTGCGCAAAGGGCCGTATGGCGTTTATGTGCAACTGGGTGAAGAAGAAGAAGTTGAAGGCAAGAACGGCAAACCCAAAAAGGTCAAGCCGAAGCGGACGTCGCTTCCGAAAGGTCTGGAGCCATCGGTTGTCGATCTGACCAAGGCGGAAGAATTGCTGACATTGCCGCGTCTGGTGGGCGTATTCCCCGATACGGGCGAGGAAATTAAAGCCAATGTCGGCCGTTTTGGCCCCTATGTTCAGGCGGGCAGCATTTTTGCATCGCTTAAGGCCGAGGATGACGTTCTGACGGTTGGAGAAAACCGTGCCATTGCCCTGATTGCGGATAAGCGCGAAAAAGCAGGCAAGGAAATCGGCAAACATCCCGATGACGGCGAACCAATATTCCTAGCCGATGGCCGCTGGGGTCCGTTTGTCAAACACAAGAAAACCAATGCCAATCTGCCGCGTGACACCAACAAGGAAGATGTCACGCTGGAAATGGCCATTGCGGCACTGAAGGAAAAGGAAGCCAAATCGGGAAAACCGGCCAAGGCAACCAAAACCGCAGCAAAGAAAACAACGACGAAAAAAGCGGCAGCCAAGAAGCCAGCCGCCAAAAAGACCGCTGCAAAGAAAACCGCAGCGAAAAAAACAATCAGGAAAGAGGCGGCGAACTAATCGCCGCCTTCCTTTTCTTGACGATATATTTGAAAGGACGCCGCGAAGTTGGCGAACGACACAGAAAATAAAACCCCGTTCCCCACACGGGAACAGATCATGGAATTCATCGATATGAGCCCCACCCCGGTGGGCAAGCGCGAAATTGCGCGCGCCTTCAACATCAAGGGTGCAGCGAAGATCGAGCTTAAAAAGATCCTGAGGGATCTGAAAATCGGTGGTGACGTGGTCAAGGGCCGCAGACGGTTTGACAAACCCGACCGCCTGCCGCCGGTTGAAGTACTGGAAATCATCGGCATTGATGATGATGGCGAGGTAATTGCCCGTCCCAATGTCTGGAAAGAAGATTACGAACCACCGGTCATTTACGTGAAAACGATCCGGCGTGGCGGACCAAGCGCACCGGGAATTGGCGATAAAATCCTTGCCAAACTGCGCTATACCGGCAAGCAGACCTATGAAGCCAGCATCATGCGGGTTCTGGGCAGCGGCCCGCAACGCGTTCTGGGCATTTTCCGCCCCAATGAACGCGAAGGCCGGGTTGTGCCGACAGACCGCAAGGATAGCGGCGAGATCGCCGTGCCGCTGGATGACCATCCCGATCTTGAAGGTGGTTCGCTGGTTCTGACCGAAATTCTCCCAGGCAAGCATTTTGGCCTGCGCAAAGGCCGGATTACAGAGGTTCTGGGCAATATCAACGAACCGAAATCGATCAGTCTGGTATCGATCCATGCGCGCGGTATTCCGTTTGAATTCCCGCCCGAGGTCGAATTGCAGGCGCGTGAGTCCAAGGCAACACCAATGGGCAAGCGCACCGATCTGCGCGATATTCCGCTGGTGACGATTGACGGTGCGGATGCGCGCGACTTTGACGATGCTGTCTGGGCCGAACCCGATCCTGATCCGGAAAACGAGGGCGGCTGGCACATCATGGTCGCGATTGCCGATGTGTCCTGGTATGTGCGCCCGCACGACGCTCTCGACCGTGAAGCGGTAAAGCGCGGCAATAGTTGCTATTTCCCGGACCGGGTGGTGCCGATGTTGCCGTTTGAATTGTCAAACGGCTGGTGTTCGCTGGTTCCACATGAAGATCGCGGCTGCATGGCCGTCGAGATGTGGTTAAACAGGCATGGTACAAAGTTGCGGCATAAATTCTGTCGCGGCATGATGCGATCAGCAGCACGCCTTACCTATGATCAGGTTCAGCGCGCCATGGATGGCTATCCCGACGACACAACGGGGCCATTGCTTGAAACCATTATCAAGCCGCTTTACGGCGCGTATGAAGCGTTTCTTGAAGCCCGCAAAGGGCGCGGTGTTCTGGAACTTGATCTTCCGGAACGCAAGATCGAGCTGAATGACAAGGGCCAGATCATTGCCATTGCCCCGCGGGCACGCTTTGACAGCCACAAGCTGATCGAGGAATTCATGGTAGCAGCCAATGTCTGTGCGGCCGAGGAACTTGAACGGATCAAGCAGCCCTGCATGTATCGTATTCACGATGCGCCAAGCGAGGAAAAGCTTGAGGCACTTCATGAATTTCTTGAGGGGGCTGGATACAAGCTGAACAAAGGGGCGGTCCTGCGCCCGCGCGATTTCAACCGCATCCTTGAACAGGCCAAGGACACACCCGAGGCCGAGTTGATCAATACGGTCGTACTGCGCAGCCAGTCACAGGCGATGTATAGCCCGGACAATATCGGGCACTTTGGTCTGGCCCTTAAGAAATATGCCCATTTCACATCCCCGATCCGACGTTATGCCGATCTTCTGGTGCATCGCGCGCTGATTGCGGGCCTGAAACTTGGCGAAGGCGGATTACCGACCGAAGATGGCGAACGGTTCGAGCAGATCGGCGAAGACATTTCCGGCACCGAACGACGGGCGGCCATGGCCGAACGTGATGCGGTTGACCGTTATGTAGCGGCCTATATGGCCGACAAGGTCGGCGCGGAATTCCCCGGACGTGTTTCGGGGGTCACGCATTTTGGCCTGTTCGTATCGCTTCAGGAAACCGGTGCCGATGGTCTCGTCCCGATTTCCACCCTGCCCGATGATTATTATGTGCATGATGCCATCGGACATGCATTGGTCGGGCAAAATCGCGGCAAGACATTCCGTCTGGGAGATGATGTTGTTGTCCGCATTGCTGAGGCGGATGCAGCAACCGGATCGCTTGCACTGCGTCTGGCGGGACATGCCGATATCACCGACCGTGACCTGATCGAACGGCCGCGTGGACGCGGCAAGCGCCGTGGCAGCCCCGGTGATCGCAGCCACCGTCACGGCACCAAACCGGGTTTCCGCGCCAATCCAAAGGATAAAAGCGGTGCATCTGGTGGTGGCCCCCGTGGGGGAAACCCGGGCAGCAAGCCTGGTGCCAAGGCTGCAGGCAAGAAGAAAACCACACCCAAAAAACAGCGCAAGCTGGTGGCATCAAGCCGGGTCGCACGCAACACGACCAAACGCGAAAGTTAAAGAAAAAGGGCGGCCGCGATGGTCGCCCTTTTTCGTTGATATCGGATGTTGCAATCAGTCAAGCGTTTCAATGAACTTTGCCAGATGCTCGGCTGTCTGCTTGCCCCGGTTTGAAATGATCACGACATTTGATGGCAGACCTTCCAGATCGGGGTGGAATGCCTCGAAGCTGGTCAGAAGGCCAAGCGCCTTGTCCTTCATGGTTTTCATTGCGGCAAGGGCGCGGATCAGTTCGATCCCGCTTAGACCATCAAGGACCGCCGCAGTGATGATTGCATCTGGGCGCGATTGCACGACGGTCTCGAATGCTTCGACTGCGTTACGTGCGGTGATGGTCCGGAACCCCTTTTCGCGCAATTCGCGTTGCAGAAAGTGCGCCTGAACCGTGGTTGCAGTGACAATCAGAACTTCCTTGTCATGCGCTGTTGGCGTGTTCGAGACGCTATCCTCATCCCCCTTTTTTGCACTTCGGGTCGGCAATGAGCGCAGAATGCGGGTTTCTTCCTCCGCCGGGGGATTGGTCCCGCTTTCGATGATTTCGCGGATCCATGTCGTGAAATCGACAAGCGATGCGGCTTCGAGATCATCAATTTCAGTCAGTTCGGCGATGTAATCTTCCATGCGGTGCGCAATAGCGCCGACAAGCGGGAAACCGAACGATCCGGCCAAACCTTTGACTGTGTGGGCTTCGCGCCGCAGTTCGGCGATGCCAACATCAGCCTTGTCCATACCGCCGGCAACACGATCAATGGTGGTTTCGATGCGGTCTGCGCGTTCCAGAGTGTCTTCAATGAAATCCTGTTTCAGTCGGGCGACGATATCGTCTGCATTCCCCATCTGGGCGCTCCTGTACCGGGTTGAAGACATCAGTATCAAAGAGTCGGTATTATAACGGCGTTTCGCAGGGTTTTCAGCCATGCCAGAAAAGCACTTGCCCGATCACTTCAACTTCATGATGATAGATATCCGTTTCAATGCCCCTTTTTTTCGGCCCGATCAAGGGGCTGGATCAAAAAACAGGAACGAATGCCACCATGCAGCCAGAATATAGCGAACAAAGCAGCGGGTCGCGCCTGCTAACCGGTCTTAGCCGCGGTTTCCGCCGGAAATGCCCCAATTGCGGGCATGGACTTGCGTTTGGCGGGTATCTGAAGCTGCGTCAGGAATGTGATTGCTGTGCGCATCCGATCGGCGAATATCGCTGTGATGATGCACCGCCCTATTTCACGATTTTCATTGTCGGCCATATCGTTGTTGGCGGGGCGCTTACGATGGAACAATCCATGCAGCCATCCATGGCGCTGCAATTGTCGGTCTGGCTACCGATCACTGTTTTGCTTTGCCTCGGCTTCCTGCCCTTTATCAAGGGGGCGGTGCTTGGAACCCAGTGGGCGATGAAGATCAAGGGATAGTCATTGTCGACTGCACATCATTCGCAGTAGAATGACTTTCACATTGATCCATCTCCTTTCGGATTGAGCACATTTTGGCATCAGCCACGCAGGACTTCGATACTGTTTCTTTCCGTCCGGCTTTACGCCCGATAAGGCGTGTTGCCGGGATGGTTGGTATTTGCCTTTTGCTGGCCGGGTGTGTGACCCAGCGTGCGGATGTGATCATTTCAAGTGATGATGCGCAGACGCGCGATGTGATGTCACAAACCATCGAACTGGTCGCGACCCGATATATTGATCCAATTGGCCGTGAACAGATCGTTGTCAATGCGCTTGACGGGCTTTCGACCATTGATCCGAACATTCGCATCGGCATGACGCCTGACGAAATCATCCTTGGATATAACGGTAAAACCGTTCGCAATCTTGCCCTGCCCGCTGCCGATAGCGAAGAACAGGACACCCTTTTGTGGACGGAGCTGACGCTTACGGGCGTTGGCATTTACCGGGTTTATTCACCAGACTTGCGCCATGCCGATCCGCTTTCGGTACAATCGGCCCTTGTCAGTGGATCAATCAAGAACCTTGATCGATACAGCCGTTACGAGGGTCCCAGCCAGGCCGAAACGGCGCGGACACGGCGCGATGGTTATATCGGGGTTGGCGTGCGACTGATCGGTGGCGATGGATATCCGGTCATCAAGAAAGTGCACGAAGACAGCCCGGCGGCCAAGGCAGGCCTTAATATCGGCGATCAACTGATTTCGGTGAACGGGATCAACCTTTATAACCGGACCGCCTCCTACGCCAGCGACCTTTTGCATGGCGAGGAAGGCACACGTGTTTCAATCGAGATCAATGGGGCCGATAGCCCGGTCGTCACACCGGTTGAAATTATGCGAGAACGCGTTATCGGCCGGACCGTTTTTGCCGAAATTCGCGACAATATTCTGATTGCGCGGATCGCCAGTTTTAACAGCGCGACGGCACAGGCGCTTGGCGATGAAATCCTGAAGGCCGATCTTTATCCCGGTGGTTTGCGCGGGGTGATCCTTGACCTTCGCGGCAATCGTGGCGGGCTTTTGCAGCAGGGTGTGGAGGTTGCCGATCTGTTTATTGCCGGTGGCCCGATTGCCAATACCCGATCACGCGTGATGGCCGCGCGCCATATCTTCAAAGCCGATGCCGAGGACCTGACCCGCGGTGCCCCGCTTGTGGTTCTGATTGATGGAAGAACGGCATCATCGGCCGAACTGGTCGCCGCGGCCCTTCAGGACCGCAATCGCGCCGTTCTGATCGGGTCGACCAGTTTTGGCAAGGGATCGGTTCAGGCGATCAATGATCTTTCGAACAAGGGTACCCTGACCTTTACATGGTCGCAGATGACGGCTCCATCCGGTTACACATTTGATCGTATCGGACTTTTCCCGTCGATCTGCACAACCGCCGACGGAGTTGGTCCGGATGAACAGATCAAATCTGCATTGGCCCATCGCGATGACATGGTCGCCGTGATGACAAAATGGCGCAATCTTGATTATCAGAACGAACAGGCACGACAGGACCTTAGAAAGGTGTGCCCGGCCCGTCAGGGCATTGATGAAAACGACATTGATATCGCGCTTGAATTGATCAAAAACCTCCCGGGTTACAAGGATTTGGCTCAGTTGCCGATCAATGAAATTGCCGATACCTTTGCCTCGCAATAAAAATGGCATTAATTTTGCCAAAATGGCTTGACACCCGGCGCATAACCTTTATGTTCCGCGGCCTGAGATACACCTGAACACAGGAAGCTGAGATATGGCGAAGCCCGCTTCGATCCTCGTAAAGTTGGTAAGCACCGCTGACACCGGTTACTTCTACGTCGTTAAGAAGAACCCGCGGAATACCACCGAGAAATTCTCGTTTCGCAAGTACGACCCGGTCGTGCGCAAGCACGTCGAGTTCAAAGAAGCGAAAATGAAGTAATCTTTCAGCCTCGGCTGATTAGGTTACCGGAATTTAAAAAAGACGTGACCTTCGGGTCGCGTCTTTTTTATTGTCTGGTGGACCTAGTGAAACGCCCCAACTCCCGTCAGGCTGAAAATCTTTTCCAGCCTGCCCCCGCCAGCATCAGCCAGCCGGCAATGAAAGACAGCCCGCCAATTGGAGCCACCATGCCAAAGGCGCTTATCCCGGCAAAGGCAATGACATAAAGCGCTCCGCAGAAGAATAAAATACCCGCCAGCATTGCATATGCCGCCCAGCGCAAAAGCCGTTCATCGGGCACCTGATGGGCAAGGGCTGCGATGGCAGCAACCCCCACAGCATGAACCAGCTGATAATGGGCGGCAGTTTCGACAAGATCACGGGCGTGGCTCATTTCTTCGCCTGCCATGCCGTGGGTTGCGAACGCACCAAGTGCGACGGCAATTGCCCCATTAAGCCCCGCCAAAACAACAGATAACCGCATGAAGATGTTTCCTGATTTTATAAAGCCTTAAACTGGCGATACTTTATAGACCGGTAGCTGGGCGCGCCATGATCAAACGCAAAAAAAATGGCCGTACAAAAAATTGTACGGCCAGTAAACTCTCTTGGGGGAGATGTTCCGGACCATTTAAATGCCCGTCACCCTGTTTTTCTATCCTGTACGGCCAAAGGTTTCTGTGACACCCGTCACAATTGACGAAACAATTTCGACTTTCTGTCGACATTTCATCATTTCGCAACCGACCTGATTAAATCAATGGATCGACTCACTCAGGAATTCTTCCAGACGTCGTACATCGGGAACGTAAAGACCGGTATCGTTTTTGGTCACCAGTCCCTTGCGCGCCAGACTGCCCATAACGCGCGCAACCGTTTCGCGCGATGTGCTGACACGCCCGGCAATGTCGGAATGAACCGGCACCGGGTTTAACGTTGCCGATCCGTCCCCTGCAATCGCGATCTGTGCGCAGCGCAGAATTTCCGCCACGACACGTTCGTTCGCGCCAAGGGTACTCACATCAACAATCCGCCGGGTCGACGTCCGCACGATACGCGCGAGTTCATGAATGACATTCCAGGCGACAGATGGGTGGTTCTTGACGACTTTTTCGAAATTGGCCGGACTGACAATGGCAACATCGGTATTGGTAACGGCCAGCACACAAGCCGAACGGGGTTCTCCATCGATGGCCGAAAGATGGCCGACACAGCCGCCGGCCCCGATTTCCTCCAGCGTGATTTCACGCCCCGATAGCGAATAATTCACGATCCTGACCTTACCCGACAGGATCAGATAGACATCCGAACTGTCCGATTCCGGTTCAATGATCTGCGCACCGGCCGAAAATGTTTTTCGGTTGATGTGCCGTTCGACATCCGCAAGTGCGGCTTGATCAAGCCCCGCAAGAATACCGACCACCGATAATTCTACCATCTACCCCAGCTTTTCCATGCTCTCGTTTTCATCGTTTTACCGGTTCATCGCGAATGTGACCGATACCGACTATCCCCTTAGGATCATATGCAAAGCAGTCGGCACTGACAATCACCGGCAATCAATTTCGGGGCTATTTTCAATACAATTGTATGACCATACTCTATCCAAACGAATGCTGCGGATGTGAATTGTCGATTTTCATGTTAGATTATATGGATCCCTACACAATTCGCATGCAGGAGGCCTGCCATGAGTCCCGAATTGGAAATTTTTCGCCGTAACCCAAGCAGCAAGCCCAAATCTAAAACCCCGATTGTTTTCGTCCATGGTGCGTTTACTGGTGCCTGGTGCTGGAACGAGCATTTCCTGACCTGGTTTGCCGATCAGGGGTTTGAAACCATCTCATTTTCACTGCGCGGCCATGGTGGCAGCGGCGGACGCGACCTGCGCAGTCTGGCGTCAATTGATGATTATGTCGAAGACCTTGAAACCGTTGTCGATACGCTGGGACAGAAGCCGATCCTGATCGGGCATTCGATGGGTGGTTACATCATCCAGAAATATCTTGAAAAACATAAGGCCGCCGCTGCGGTACTGATGGCATCCGTCCCACCGGAAGGCCTTCTTGCCAGCAACGCCATGATGGCGATGGCAAAGCCCGATCTTTATCTTCAGATGTTCTGGCTTCAGGCAATAGGACCGCACACCCTGCTGCGAGACAGGCTTGGGCGTGCCATGCTGTCGCCCGACATCGCCGAGGACGAAGGCATGATTTATTTCGGTCGCCTTGAAACAGAAAGCCACCGCGCCCTGATGGATATGATGGGCGCCAATCCTGTGTTTCTATCGCAAACAGATCTGCCGCCGATACTGGCCATCGGGGCACGCAATGATGAGATCATTCAAAGCGAGCTGGTCAATCATACCGCGAAGCGTTTGGGCGCGGATTGCATTCTGCTTGATGATATCGCACACGCGATGATGCTTGACGCAAAATGGGAAAAAGCAGCATCCCAAATTGCTAAATGGCTTGAAAAAAACGTAATCGAAAAACAGGACAGTACCTCAAAGAAGTCCGCAGCCTGATTGATTACAAAAAACGAATTCATTTTTAAAGGCAGGATGTTAGCGCATTCTGCCTTTTGTTTTTCTGAACGTCCCCAACTGTTTTCTTTTCAATCACCACCATTTCTGGAAGCATGGGCCATCAGAACCACAACAAAAAGGTTGGTGACATGCCCCACATGATCAAAGGTTTCCGTCTGCGGTCCTTTCTGCTGAGCAGTGCAACGGCGATATTGCTGACACTGCCGGCCAACGCACAACAGGCCACGGATGCGATTGCACCCGAAAGTGCGACATCGCCGGTCTCACATCGCGACGCTGTTCGCGCGCCGAACTGGATGGTTACGGCGGCCAACCCGCTGGCGGTTGAAGCTGGTGCAAATGTGCTTCGTCGCGGCGGCAATGCTATTGATGCCATGGTCGCCGTTCAGACGATGCTTGGACTAGTTGAGCCACAGTCGTCGGGACTGGGGGGCGGTGCCTTTCTGGTTTATTTTGATGCACGCAGCGGCAAGCTGACAACCATGGATGGCCGCGAAACGGCGCCGATGGCCGCCACACCGCCCCTGTTTCAGACCGAAACAGGCGAACCAATGGAATTTTATGATGCTGTTGTCGGCGGTCGGTCCGTCGGGACACCGGGAACACCAGCATTACTGAAAGTAGCCCACGAAAAATGGGGTCAACTGGAATGGCCCTCATTGCTGTCCCCTGCCATAGAACGCGCCGAAATCGGTTTTAATGTCTCCCCTCGCCTTGCCGGACTGATCGCCGAGGATGCCGAAAAGCTCTCACGCGATGATACCGCAAAGGGCTATTTCTTTGACAGCAATGGCGCGCCGCTTGAAGAAGGTGCGCTTCTGAAAAACCCGGAATATGCCAATACCCTTAAAGCGTTGGCACAAAACGGTACTGACGGGTTCTATTTTGGGCCGATTGCCAATGACATCATTAACAAGGTTCAGGAGGCAAGCTGGAACCCCGGTGTTCTGTCCCTGAAAGACCTTGCCAATTATACTGTCAAGGAACGTGATCCGGTTTGCGCCGATTATCGCGGATATGAAATATGTGGAATGGGCCCGCCATCATCCGGTGCCCTGACGGTCGGGCAGATACTTGGGCTGATCGAACCGTTTGATATTGGTGATTTTGGCCCCAAATCGCCGGAAAGCTGGCGATTGATTGGTGATGCATCACGTTTGGCCTTTGCTGATCGCGGGCGATATATGGCTGATATCGATTTTGTGCCGATGCCTTTGACCGGATTACTGGACAAGGATTATCTGGCAAAAAGATCGAAGCTTCTGGAAAGCGACCAGGCACTGGAAAGTGTGGAACCGGGCATGCCCGCGTTCAGTCACGCCATGCGGCTGGCCGATGATGAAGCAATCGAATTCCCCAGCACCAGCCATTTTTCAATTGTCGATGCCATGGGTAACGTTGTGTCGATGACCACCACCATTGAAAACGGCTTTGGGTCGCGCCTGATGGTGCGCGGCTTTATGTTGAACAATGAACTGACCGATTTTTCGTTCAAGACACACAGCAACGGTGTGCCGATTGCCAATCGGCTGGAACCGGGCAAACGCCCGCGTTCTTCCATGGCACCGACAATCGTCATGCAGGAAGGCAAACCGGTTATCGCCGCCGGGTCACCTGGCGGATCGCGGATTATCGGGTATGTCGCACAGGCGCTAGTCGGGATGATTGACTGGGGCTTGGACCCGCAGCAGGCCATCAACATGCCCCATCTGATCAACCGGTTCGGAACCTTTGATATCGAGGCAGGAACAGAGGCCGAGGCTCTTGAGCCATACCTTCAGCAACGCGGTTTCAAAACCGAGATCCGCGATCTTAATTCCGGTTTGCACATCATCCGGATTACCGATCAGGGTCTGATTGGCGGGGCAGATCCACGACGCGAAGGCATTGTTATCGGCGGGTAAATATAGATTTCGATGATTTGAGGACGGGCGGCATCGATTGCGATGCCGCCCTTTTTTTGTCAAGCAAGCCAATCAGCCAGAAAGTCACGTAATGCCAGATGATTTTCTGCGACATAATGCGCCCCTGCCCCGCGCAGAGCATCCGCCGATGTCAGATCGACCAGACCGATTGTCGTGGCCTCCGATGCAACACCGGCGCGCACGCCGCTGATGCTGTCGTCAATAACCACGCATTCGGTGATGTCGATACCGATTTTTTCAGCAGCCAGCAAATAAACATCGGGGGCCGGTTTTGCATGTTGCACATCATGGGCGGAGCATATCCGACCACGAAAACGATCCAGCAACCCGACCTTGCCAAGCGATACATCCATTTTGTCATGCGGGCCGTTGCTACCGATTGCCATCGGGATCCCCTTCGCATCCAGAAGGTCGAGAACAGGATCAAGGTCTGGATATGGCTTCAAATCTTTTTCAAATGATTTGAAGGTTCTGGCATAACATTCCTTAATCCAGTCGTCAGGCAAGGTCACACCAAAAGCTTCGGCCATTTTGGGTGCAACAGCCGCCAGCGTGCCACCGATAAAGAATTGGTGGCTTTGCGCCGGGGTCATGTCACAGCCATATTCGCACAGCAGATCGGTCAGAACCCTGTTTGCCAGGTTTTCGGTATCAACCAGAACACCATCACAATCAAAGATCACGCCGCGGACGACAGGTTTTTTAGTCACAATCGAGTCCATCATCCTGTCACTCATGCCCCAGCCAGTTCGGACCAGCGCCCTTCGTCATAGGCAACCGTGCGGGTTGTGCCGAAATCGACAACCGGCCGTTTGATCACGGTCGGATTGGCCGCAAGGATGACGGCCGCCGCCGCATCATCATTTTCAAGCACGGCCTTGTCGCCCTCGGAAAGATTACGATAGCTTGGCCCGCGTTTATTGATCAGGGTTTTGCCGCCGACTTCGGCAAGCCACCCTTCAATGGTTTTGGCATCAATTCCGTCAATGCGGAAATCATGAAACTTGTGATCAATCCCCTTGGCGTCGAACCATTTAAGGGATTTTTTGACTGTATCGCAGTTTTTGATGCCATAGACCGTAATCATGAATGCTTCCTGTATGTCGCGCAATGTGCGATGCAGCCATGCATCGCCGAATGGGTTTTGACCCTAAATCCCGGAACATATATAAAGACCGCGCCCGGAAATCGGCAACCCCATTCACGTGCTCAGGTTCAGGAACAACTCGGTATGACTGTCAATCGGCGTATTTCCGTCGCCCCGATGATGGATTGGACAGATCGGCATGATCGCTATTTCTTGCGGCAGATCAGTCGGCATGCGCTGCTTTATACCGAAATGGTTACCACGGGTGCGATCATCCATGGTGGGGTGGCCCGGCATTTGCGCTATAACACGGCAGAGCATCCCGTTGCCCTGCAACTGGGCGGCAGCAACCCCGATGATCTGGCGCGTGCCTGCGAGATTGCCAATGATTATGCCTATGACGAGATCAACCTGAATTGCGGTTGTCCGTCGGATCGCGTGCAGAACGGGGCATTCGGTGCCTGTCTGATGGCGACCCCCGATGTGGTAGCAAATTGCGTCAAAGCGATGATTGGCACCAGTGACGCACCGGTAACGGTTAAAAACCGCATCGGTATCGACGATCAGGAAGATTACCCATCGCTTAAACGGTTTGTGGAAACCGTGGCGGATGCCGGGTGCAGAACTTTCATCGTGCATGCCCGCAAGGCATGGCTGAACGGGCTTAGTCCCAAGGAAAACCGCGAAGTCCCGCCGCTCAAATATGATCTGGTTTACCAGTTGAAACAGGAATTGCCGGAACTTGAAATCCTGATCAATGGCGGCATCAAGACACTGGATGAAACCGAAGAACATCTGAAACAGGTGGACGGCGTGATGATCGGGCGGGAAGCCTATCAGAACCCCTATGTGCTTTCGGATGTGGATCGGCGTTTTTATGGTGATGATACAAAGCCCTTAAGCCGTCATCAGGTGGCAGAGGCGATGTTGCCCTATATCGACGAACATCTGAAATCGAACAACGGGACGCTTGGCCATGTGACGCGACATATGCTTGGCCTGTTTCAGCAGATGCGCGGTGCCAAACAATGGCGCCGGTATTTAAGCGAAAATGCCCATCGCAAGGGCGCGGGTGTTGATACGGTGCGCGAGGCACTGGCACTGGTTTCCAAAGAAGATGCCGAGGCATTGTCTGCATGAGCGCAGATGAACAATCGCCCGAAGCCGCGAGACAAACCGGCGGCATTACATGGCGGGAAGGCAACGTCCCCTTTTCCCCGCAATTTGGCGACATCTATTACAATCCAAAAAACGGATTGGCCGAAACGCAATATGTGTTTGTTTCGGGCAATAACCTGCCCGAAGCATGGCAAAACCGGGAGAATTTCACGATTGGTGAAACCGGCTTTGGCACAGGATTAAATTTCCTTGCCGCGTGGGATTGCTGGCAAAAGGACCCGGCGCGGTCCAAACGGCTTCATTTCGTATCGGTCGAGAAATTCCCGCTGACGCGTGATGCGATTGCGCGCGCGCATCAGAACTGGCTGGAATTGGCCGAAATTTCTGACCAACTGGTCACACAATGGCCAACCGGAACGATGTTGCCCGGTGTGCACCGGTTTGATCTGGGCGATGGTTCGGTCACGCTGACACTCCTGATCGGGGATGCGATTGACTGTTATCGCGATTATCACGGAATGGTCGATTGCTGGTTCCTTGACGGTTTTGCCCCGTCGCGCAATCCCGATATGTGGCGACCGGAATTGTTCACCGCCCTTGCCGCGGCATCAAGCCGTGATGGCGCGACCCTTTCGACATTCAGTGCAGCACGTATCGTGCGTGACGGGCTGGAACAGGCCGGGTTTGAAGTCGCCAAGCGCAAGGGATATGCCTATAAGCGCGATATGATCACGGCCCGCCTTGCCCCGAAAGGGACCGATAAAAGCGCAGATCGCGGCAAAGGAATGGACGAAAACCCTTGGTTTGTATTGCCAAAAGTGACGGATAACAAACGTGTCGCGATCATTGGCGGCGGCATGGCCGGGGCCGCCTGTGCACGGGCGCTTCAAAATCGCAGATGCGCGGTTACGCTTTTTGAAAAATCCGAACGCTTGGCAAATGCGGCATCAGGCAATCCCATCGGGATGCTTGAACCCTATTTCACCGCTGATAACGCCATAACAGGACGCTTTTACGAAGCGGGCTTTCGATACAGCCAAAGACTGGTGCGGAGCCTGTCCGAAGCAGGGAAGATCGAAGCCGATTTTTGCGGCGTATTGGATCTGATTTCCAGCCAGCGCGACGAAGAGCGTCAGGCAGGCATGATGCAGCGCCTGCCGGACAGCCGCAATCTGGTTCATGTTCTGGACCGTGAAGCTGCGAGTAGCGCCTTTGGGTTGCCGCTGCCACATGGTGGCTTGTTTTATCCTGGTGCTGGCTGGGTCAATCCACCATCGTTGGTGACCTGTCTTGCCAGCGGGATCGAGTGCCACACCAACACACCGATTGCTGCAATTTCCGAATATGGTACGAACAAGGTCCTGCATTCGGTTGGGGGGCAGGAATTTGGCCCCTTTGATGCCGTGATCATTGCCGGTGCGACCGAAACAAAGGGGCTTGATCAAACCGCATGGCTTTCAGACTATCTGCGCCCGGTACGCGGGCAGATCAGTTACTTTGACGACAGCGCATTGCGCGAATGCTACGGCGATGCCAAAATTCGCTGCGTGCTCAGTCACAAGGGTTACCTGACACCGGCGCGTGCGGGTATCCATGTTTTTGGTGCGACATTTGATCGCAATGATGATCAGACGGACCTGCGCGAAACTGACCATGCCCATAACCGCCGACAGTTGGGCCGCGTCCTGCCCGAGCTTGCCGATAGGCTGGAAGCGATAAAACTTGAAGGTCGGGCGGCATTGCGGACCACAACCCCGGATCACCTGCCGATGATCGGTCCAGCACCGGATTACGATGCCTATCTTTCGGCCTATCACGATATAGACAAAGGGAAAAAAGCGGCGCGATATATCGATGCGCCTTACCACAAAGACGTGTATATCTGTACCGGATTTGGCGCGCGTGGGCTGATCGCAGCCCCTCTTGCCGCCGAAATAATTGCCAGCGAGATTTGCAATATGCCCCTGCCGCTCGAAAAGTCCCTGATGGATGCGATCCATCCCGCACGGTTCATCGTGCGTGGTCTTAAACGGCGGCAAATCACGGCATGATCAACAAGCACGTCCTTCCGTCATTTGACGACCCGCGTATGAAAACCGCAACCGTGCTTGCGCTGTTTTTCGTGGGGCTTTTCCTTATTCAGGGTGTGTTTCTGCCCTATTGGCCGGTCTGGTTGAAAAGTCAGGGATTATCGGCGGGCGAGATCGGTATTTTGCTGTCCCTGCCCAACTGGGTTCGGGTTTTTGCCGACCCATTGATTGCGCAGCGCGCAGATCGCACCGGCAATCGTAAGACACCGATGTTGTGGCTGGCGGGGATTTATGTCGTTACGGTTCTTACCTTTCCGGTATCGAGCAATTTCTGGTGGCTGGCCGGATTATCCGTGATCATCGGCTTTAGCTTTGCACCGTTATTGCCACTGGGTACAACGATTACGGTTCATGAATGCAAGGCCAAGGAACTTGACTACGGCCGGGTTCGGCTTTGGGGATCGCTTGCCTTTATCGCGGCATCCTATGGCGCGGGATGGGTTCTTGACGGCACATCTACGGCCTGGATTGTCTGGATGCTGTTTATTGCCGGGATTGTAAATTTTGCCATCGTCACTCGCATGCCCGATCCACAAACCGACCGTCCGTTGCGGTCCGGTTCGTCAATCATTTATCTGCTGCGCAAACCCGTTTTCCTGATTTATCTCGGCTGCATCGGTTTTGCGCAAGGGTCGCACGGCACCTATTATAGCTTTGCGTCTGTCCATTGGGAAAATGTCGGCTATCCCCATGATGTGATCGGGGCGTTCTGGTCCATCGGGGTGATTGCCGAAATCGCCCTTTTTGCCTTTGCCGGGAAATATGTGCGCGGTCGGCATCCGGGGATTTTGTTTGCCATCGGAGCGGCGTCAGGCGTGCTGCGCTGGACTGTTCTGGGCATGACCGATAATTTCTGGCTGATTGTTCTGGTGCAACCCTTGCATGCCATGACATTTGGCATTACCCATCTGGCGGCTGTCAGCTTTATTGCACGCGCGGTACCGACCCAGCTGGCAACATCGGCTCAAAGCCTGATGGCGACATTATCCATGGGTGTTTTCCTTGGCAGTGCGATCTGGGCATCGGGACCGCTTTATGATCATTTCGGGTCGCATGCCTATTACGCCATGAGCGGACTTTCGATTGTTGCGTTCTTCTTTGCGCTTTGGCTAATCAAGCGTTGGCGCGGCGAAGACAACACGTTTTGTGAATGACCGGGACATGCCTGGGGGAAATCTGATGAGCAATCTTCCGCTTTCACGGAAATGGCGCCGTTTGAAACTGGGGCTTAGGACGCTTTTGACGGCGTCGCCAGCCGGTTATTTCATTCCGTATCGCTATGCCGCCGAAACGGCCAGTACCGTTGGCCGACCGCATTATCCGGCAATCGAGGCCATGATGGATCACGCGGCGCCGACCATGAAGGCGTGGCTGACCAAGGCCAACAAATATCAGGACGCATTTGCCAGTTTCGGCAATGCCACCCCACCCGATCCACGTTGGCAACAAAGCTGGTTCCCGCGACTAGACGGGATGATGGCCTATGTCCTGACGCGTGAATTTCGCCCGGAACGGATTATTGAAATTGGATCGGGCCATTCAACACGGTTTTACTATCGCGCCATTCTTGATGGTGAACTCGACACCATCTTTCACGCAATTGATCCGGTACCACGCGCCGATATTGCCGCCTTGCCGATTACGGTCGAACGAACCATCGTGCAAAAGGCCGATCCGGCTGTGTTCAAGACATTGTCGGGTGCGGATATTCTTTCGATAGATTCAAGCCATATCCTGATGCCCGGCACGGATGTTGATCTGCTGTTTTCAACGGTCATACCGGCATTGCCCAGTGGGGCGATCATTCATATCCATGACATCACCCTGCCCGATGATTATCCGGAAATCTGGCAATGGCGCGGATACAATGAACAGCAGGGTGTTGCAGCGTTGCTGGCAGGTAACGGGTTTGAAATCCTGTGGTCGAGTGCCTATGCCAGTACACGCCTGAATAACATTATTGCAAACTCCATCGCCAATGGCATTCATCTGCCTGATGGGGCACATGAAACCAGCTTGTGGTTGCGTAAAAAGTAGTTCAAACAGGATCAGTATCCATTCAAACCGTTTTGACGGAAATGACGGGGTAAAAGCCCCGCAAGCCTGCCGGGAAAACGTCTTTCCATCCGAACCACGGTTAATCAGGATTAAATCGATGTCGCGAACAGATGCTCCGGGTCTTGGCCGGGGACTGGCCTTTGTCATGGCGGTTGCTGCCGGTCTTGCAGTTGCCAATATTTATTATAATCAACCGATGCTTGGCATCATTATGGCCGAGTTCAATCAAAGCGGCACTGCGGCACTGATCCCGACCGCAACGCAGTTGGGATATGCAGTTGGTCTGTTTTTACTCGTCCCGCTTGGCGATCTGTTTGACCGACGCAAACTGATTGTTATCCTGTTCCTGTTGCTGGCACTGGTTCTTGTAATCGAAGGATCGGCACCAACGGATTATATTCTGTTTATTTCTTCAATATTGCTTGGTGCCTGTTCGACGGTGGCCCAGCAAATCATTCCCTATGCAACAGCACTGACCCCTCCCGAAAACCGCGGAAAAACCATTGGCACGGTCATGGCGGGTTTGCTGTGCGGTATTCTTCTGAGCCGGACACTGGCGGGGTTTGTGTCGACCCATCTTGGCTGGCGCGAGATGTTCTGGCTTGCCGCCCCGGTGGCCGTTCTTGCCGCCATCGTGATGGCCATGATGTTGCCAAAGGACAAGGCGCGGACCTCCATCGGCTATGGAGAGGCGCTTTTATCCGTGCTGTTCCTGTGTAAACAGCTGCCTGCCCTTCGCCGGGCGACATTGACGCAAGCCGCCCTGTTCGGATCATTTTCGGCCTTCTGGACCATATTGGCCCTGCATCTTCAGGAACCCGATTATCAGCTGGGTGCCGATATCGCCGGGCTATTCGGGGTTTTGGGCGCGATTGGCGTTCTGGCAGCCCCCCTTTCGGGCCGGTTGGCAGACCGATATGGTCCTGCGCGCGTCATTGCCGCTGGTGTCATCATTTGCGTGATTTCGTGGCTGGCATTCGGGCTTTGGACAGCTCTTGCAGGGTTGATCGTCGGGGTGATCATTCTGGATTTCGGCGTGCAAAGTGCGATGATTTCCAATCAGCATGTGATCTTTGGCCTGCTGCCAGAAGCCCGCGGCCGGATCAACACCGTTTATATGACCGGTATGTTCCTTGGCGGTTCATTCGGCTCGGCCGGGGCGACCTATGCATGGGGACTGGGCGGTTGGCCTGCGGTTTGCGGTTTCGGGCTCGCACTTTCGGTGATTGCGATGGTGCCCTCGATGGCGCAACTGCGATCAAAACCGATTGTGCATTAAAGCAGAACAGCCCGCCAGTAGATGGCGGGCTGCTTGATTTGGCAGGACAGTCAATTCTTGTAGGGATCGGCCGCATCGCGCAGGCCATCGCCAAGGAAGTTGAACGCCAGAACAACGATCACCACCGGTACCACCGGCAACATCAGCCATGGATAGACAGCAACGGCGTTGATGTTCTGAGCCTCGTTTAACAGCACGCCCCAACTGGTGACAGGTGCCCGGAGGCCAAGACCAAGGAAACTGAGCGCGGTTTCGCCAAGGATCATGTTCGGGATCGAGAGGGTTACCGACGCGATCAGGTGACTGGCAAAGTTTGGCAGCAGATGACGGGCAATGATGCGTTTTGGCTTGGCCCCCATCAGACGGGCGGCAAGGGCATAGTCTTCTTCACGCAGTGCAAGAAGTTTCGAACGTACCGCGCGGGCAAGCCCCGTCCAGTCGATCAAGCCCAGAATGATCGTGATCCCGAAATAGATCAAAACCGGGCTCCAGGTCACCGGCAATGCTGCTGAAAGTGCCATCCATAACGGAATTTCCGGCATCGAGCGGATGACTTCGATCAGGCGCTGCGCACTTGCATCGACCCAGCCGCCGTAATATCCCGCCGCCCCGCCGATCAGGATGCCTAGAACGAAGCTTACGGCGATACCGACCAAACCGATGGTCAGCGACACACGCGCGCCGTAAATCATGCGCGACAACATGTCGCGTCCCAGACGATCCGTACCCAACAAGAACAGGGTTCCGTCCTCGGCCGGGCACATGACATGAAAATCGGCCTCGAACAGGCCCCAGAATTCATAGGGATCGCCGGAACAGAAGAAGCGGATTTTTTCAACACGGCTGTCGCTTGGCGTATAGATCGGTTTCAGCGTTTCCATGTCAATCGAGAAATCGGTGCCATAGGTAAACGGCCCGACAAATTTCCCGTCGTGAAACAGGTGGATTGCTTGCGGTTGATGATGGATGTATTCGGAATTCCGGGTTTCCTGTGCATAGGGTGCCAGGATTTCGACAATGAAAACGGATGCATACATGATCGCCAAAATGATCAGCGAAACATACGCCAGCCGATGGCGTTTAAGCCGCCACCAAATCAGCTTCCACTGCGATGCGAGATAGTATTTTTCCTGCGCGGGTGTCAGTTCCTCTCGATCCCAGGGATCGAAGGGCGCGGTATCAACGAAATGTTCGTTACGTTTGTCGTCGCTGCGGCTCATTGCGAGACCCCTCCTTGCAGACGAATTCGGGGATCAAGCCATGCAAGAAGCAGATCGGACACAAACATGCCGATCACCGTCAGCAATGCCAGAAACATCAGGAACGACCCGGCCAGATACATGTCCTGACTTTGTAGGGCGGCAAGCAACATCGGCCCGGTTGTTGGCAGCGACATCACAACAGATACCAGAACAGAACCCGATACGACCTGAGGCAGGATATTGCCGATATCGGCGATAAACGGATTCAATGCCATGCGCAGCGGGTATTTGAACAAAACGCGCGTTGGCGACAGGCCCTTGGCATGGGCCGTGACAACATATTGTTTGCCGAGTTCATCAAGAAGATTCGCACGCAGGCGCCGGATCATCGACGCGGTCCCGGATGTCCCGATCACCAGCACCGGCGCCCAAAGATGTTCGGCAACCGACATGATCTTGGCAAAAGACCATCCCTGATTGATGAATTCCGGATCCATCAGACCGCCGATGGAAGTCCCAAACACAACATTGGCGTAATACAGCAAGATTAGCGCAAACAGGAAGTTCGGCATGGCAAGGCCAAGGAAACCGAGCAAGGTAAAGCCGTAGTCGCCCCAGCTATATTGGCGGGTTGCAGAATAAATCCCGATTGGGAAGCTGACGACATAGATGAACAGAACCGTGCTGAAATTCAGAACGACCGATAACCACAGACGATCCCCAACCACCTCGGTAACCGGCAGGTTATATTCAAACGAGAAACCAAGATCGCCGTGCAACAGCCCCCACGCCCAATCGAAATATTGCTGCCAGAGCGGTTGATCAAGACCGTATTGCTGTTTGAGGAAAGCAATTTTGGCAGGATCGACCGCCTCGCCCTGCGCCTGCAATTCATTCAGATAGGTGGACAGGAAGTCGCCCGGCGGCAATTGAATGATAATAAACACCAGCACGCTGATGAAAAACAGCGTGGGCATCATGACAAAAAGCCGTCTTGCCAAGAAAGTCAGCATCGGCGGTTAAGCTCCCCCTGTCGCATCGGCTCCGGTTTCCCTGTCCGGAATGATGCGTTCGTTTTCAGATCATTGCGATCAACGGTCCCACCAGAATGTATCGGGACGGTAAATGCCAAAGAATGCACCTGGTTCCCAGCTATGTATGCCCTTTTCCGGCACGTTGCGCAGATCGTTGCGAACCACGACCGGCTGCGGCACATTACCGATCAGACCGATAGAGAACATGTTTTCCGCATTGATATCGAGAATACGCTGCCATGCGTCCTTTCGGGCCGCGTCATTGCCACTGGCCCATTTACCATAAAGGTCCATGAGTTCCTTGGCCGCGGGCATATCCGGTGCTTCGCCCGCCTCGCCATTGGTCTGGAAATACTGTCCCCATTTCGGCCATTGCAGGCTGTCCTGCTGGATCGGAACGAATTCCGCCGGAACTGTACCCGGCGTTGCAAGGCCGCTATCGACACCATTAAAGATCGACATGATGGTTTCGCCGCTATAGGCCCGATTGCGCAGAACTTCGCGCTGCAATCCCTTGACGAACAGCTTTACACCAATCTGTTTCCAGCTATCCCCGATCAGTTCAAGCATGTCGTCATGTTCGGGGTTTTCGCCCATGGTTTCGACAATGATTTCAAGCGGTCGACCATCGGGCATCAAACGAATGCCATCGCCATTGCGCTTGGTCAGGCCCATCTCATCAAGCAGCGCATTGGCCTTCTTGACATCGAACTCAATATAGCTGTCGCGGTATTCCTGTTTGAAAAGCGGGCTTTTGGGAAGGACCGTATTGTTGGTCGGTGCCGCCAGACCAAAGAACATCACCCGGTTGATTTCGGTTCGGTTGATGGCAAGCGACAATGCCCGGCGGAATTTCACATCGCGCAATAATTTCCGCCAGACCGGATCAGAACAGGTCAGGTTCGGATAAAGTGCCGCATAGGCACCGTAACCGACATCCCAAAGGTTCACCTTGAAGTTTTGCTGCGGCTCGGACTGTTTAAGGAAGGTGTAATCCTGCAAGGACAGAATCCGGCTTTGCAGATCAACCTCGCCCGCGCCGACCTTGGCCGGAACCAGTTTGGCATTCGAGATATTGAAGATCATCCGATCAATATAAGGCAGCTGATTACCATCCGGATCAACGCGATGATAGTACGGGTTACGTTCAAAGATGAAGCGATCAGACGGTTCTTCGGTTCGGATCAGCCATGGTTCCAGAGATGGACGTTCGACATTTTCAAGCCGGTAAGGACGGTCCTTATCTGTATGAAGCACCGCCCAACTGCGTAAGCCCCGTTCTTTGACAATCGCATCCAGCTCGGCCGCATCGCGATATTTTGCGTGAAACTGTTTCAGATAATGTGCAGGCCGATAAATGAAGGGCGGCCGGGTTGCAGCCAGTTCCGTTACGAAAAACGGGTTGGGTTTGGACCAACTGTAACGAACGGTATATTCGTCGAGAATCTCAAATGTTGCCGGTTCATCGCCAACAAACAGGAACCGCGGCGGACCGACCGGAAACAGTTCATCGTTATTGACGATGTCTTCCCAGAAATAGCGGAAATCCTCGGCGGTAAAGGGTTCACCATCTGACCATTTATGGCCTTTGCGAAGATGCAGGGTGAATACATTACCTGTATCGTTGACATCAAGGTTTTCGAGAATATCGGGTTGCAGGTTCAGGTTTTCGTCATATCCGATCAGCCGGGCATAGCCATAAACCACCGCCATGCGAATATCGCGCGAACGGCCCATGATGGTCACCAGATCACCGCCATATTTGCCGATTTCCTTATTCTCGGCAGTGAAGTCGATGACCTTGGGATGTTCAGGCAGACGTGCCGCCATCGGGGGCAATTCCCCCTTTGATACGGCATCCTCGAAATACGGAATTTCAGCCTTTGCCGGGCCGACCGCCGATATCATCCCCGCAAACATTGCCGCCGAGAACCCCACACATACGAACGCCATGCGCGATTTGTTAAACCAACCCGCAGAAAACGCAGGAACGATAGTCTGCTTCATATGGCCATCTCCTGATAATCGGCACGTGCGGCACGAACAAAGTGATCCTCGGCAAACTGCACCATCCGCGGATCAGATTGGGCATCAATGGTAAAGGGTGCAGGCCAGCGGCGCGGGTCGGAAGCCTTGCCGTCGACAATCTTGGTGAAATCCAGAAGATGATCCAGATCGGCAAAGGGTACGGCGTTAAGCAATGCCTGGGTATAGGGATGGACCGGATTTCTGAACAATTGTTCGCGTGGTGCGGATTCAACAATACGCCCCGCACACATCACAGCAATCCGGTCCGCAATATAGTCAACCACCGCCAGATTGTGCGAAATAAACAGGTATGTCAGTTTAAGTTCACGCTGCAAATCTTTGAGAAGGTTTAAAATTTGCGCCTGAACCGATACATCAAGTGCCGATGTCGGTTCATCAAAAATCAGAAGGTCGGGTTTAAGCGTCAGCGCGCGTGCAATGCCGATACGCTGGCGCTGGCCGCCCGAAAAGCTGTGCGGATACCGGTTCAGGAACCGGGGATCAAGC